>JAKSUP010000006.1 GCA_024408905.1 bacterium | reverse complement strand
TCGGACGTTACTCCGACGAGAACCCGAATAATCCAAGACAGGCTAGGGAGGGGGTGCAACCTTCAAAACAATCTGAAGGGGGGTGCGTATGCTTAGCATAAACACCAACCTCTCAAGTATGATAGCGCAACAAAGCTTGACTAAGAGTACGGATATTCTTAATCAAGCAATTGAGCGTATGACAACGGGTGCAAAGCTTAACCACGCAAGCGATAATGCTGCAAACTATTCTATTGCGACAAATATGACCACCCAACTCAATTCGTACGAAGTTGCACAAGATAATGTCGCTGCCGGTATGGATTTGGTAAGTGTCGCAAGCGATAGCTTGTCTTTAATATCAAACCACGCATCAAGAATACGTGATTTGTGTATGCAAGCGAAGAATGGTACTTATGGCGAACAATCCCTCAAAGCTATCCAGAGTGAAGTTGATGCAAGAATAGCAGAAATTGTACGACAATATAACACAACTGAATATAACGGGATAAATCTTTTAAATAAGGTAAACCCTGAACAATCAAGTGCCGGACAAGGTGCGGGACTTGAACACGATATATCACCAAAAGCGAACGGTTTTATTGACGATATTGAAGTCGTAACACCTGATATTGTAGTGTCAGACCCGACGCAGTTGGCTGATGCTATAGCACACAATTCAATTATCGGTATATCAAACGCAGAAACTCTTGCAAAACTTGCAGAACTTGTAAACTCAGGAACAACATGTTTAGGTAAAACAATCACCTTGACAGCAGACATAGACCTCTCTGCTTATTCAACAGGCGAAGGCTGGACTCCGATTGGTACAAGTTCCCGTCAATTTAGAGGTAACTTTGACGGTCAGGGACATAAGGTTAAGAACCTGTATATAAATAGACCGGATTCTGATTATCAAGGTTTGTTTGGGTATGTATATAATAATGCTGCGCTCAAAAACGTAGGTATAGAAAACTGTAATGTGACAGGTAAAGGATATGTCGGCGGCTTAGCAGGAATTATTAACAGCTCCTCTATCACCAACAGCTATGCTACAGGTGATGTTATAGGAAATGGTGAACGTGTTGGTGGCTTGACGGGAGATGTATTCAGATCTACTGTCACAAACAGCTACGCAACAGGTGATGTAACAGGACAAGGAAATTCTACCGGTGGCTTGGTAGGAATAATAGAATCAAATTCTACTGTCACCAACAGCTACGCTACAGGTGATGTTATAGGAAATGGTGAACGTATCGGTGGCTTAGTGGGGTTTATTTATAGTAATTCCACTGTCACAAACAGCTACGCTACAGGTGATGTAACAGGACAAGGAAATTCTACCGGTGGCTTGGTAGGATATGCTAGTTCTTCTGCTGTAAGAGGCTGTGATGCGGCTGGAAGTGTAACAGGGCAAGGAAATTATACAGGTGGCTTGACAGGAGCTGCGAGTTCTTCTTCTACCGTAACAAACTGTTATGCTACAGGAAGTGTAACTGGTCATGGTGTTTATACCGGTGGTTTGACAGGAGCTGCGGGTTCTTCTACTGTAACAAACTGTTATGCTACAGGAAGTGTAACAGGACAAGGAAATTTTACCGGTGGTTTGGTAGGATGTGCTAATAATTCTACTGTAACAAACAGCTACGCAACAGGGAACGTAACTGGTCATGGCGATTCTACCGGTGGCTTGGTAGGATATGCTTATCAGGATGCATGTATTACGAACTGTATATCTTATGTGGATAATGTAACAGGAAGAAGTAGTATTGGTTCATTCTGTGGAAATTGGGAATCAACTTCAACTATTACAAACTGTAAAACGACTGAAATAGCAGGCTTAAATAAGGTTGGTACTACAGATGCGTTTGATGATGAAATTAGCTATTTAGACCTCTCTACCACGCTTCAAGTGGGTATAAATAGCGATAGTTCATGTCAGATAAAATTTAATACAGATTTTTCGTTTGTTTTAGTAAATCAATTAAACCTATTCAAAGTAACAGACGAAAACAGTCTTGATTTTATTGATAATTTCTTATCACAGATTTCAGCAAAACAAACAGAATTTGGTGCGGTACAAAATAGACTTGATAGTGCGTTAGAAGAAATCGGAACACATATTGAAAATTTGACATCAAGTCGTTCAACCTTAAAAGATGCAGATATTGCAAAAGAATCTTCTGAATATATCAGAGGACAAATCCTTCAACAAGCTTCAGCAACTTTACTTTCAACAGCCAACCAATCCCCTGCAATCGTTTTAACACTATTGTCAGGAATTCGTTAGCCTTTTTCTTAAATTATGAGAGAAAAAACTACACCTACCTCTCCTATGGAGAGGATGTCGGCTTGTCCGACAGGAGAGGGTAAAATATTACAACCCTCTCTGTCACTTCGTGACATCTGTCTTGAATTTCTTCCACGCTCACAGAATTTCGCATTTCGTGACTATGTCACTTGTATGCTCAATCTGTTCGCTATCCGAGCTAAAGCTCGTACAGAAATTCGTTCCCCCTAGGGGAGATAGATGTCAATAACTTCCTCTCCTAAATCAGGAGAGGAAACAACAACTCCCTCTCCTAAAAAGGCATTACTGTCCAAAATAAATTCAGGTAAATATACCTGTCATCCTGAATAGCCGTGTAATATAGAAAATAGTTTTATAATCAAGACATAAATTTAAGGCGTATTTCAGGATCTTACCAGCTTGTAGTGTTACTTGTTTTTGGGTAAGATTCCGAACAATTTGAAAATCAAGTATTCACATATGTTCATACTGATTTTCTAAATTTTCGGAATGACATATTTTTCTTATGTTTTTATTATTCAAAAATTATCATGGACAGTAGTGCCTAAATCAGGAGAGGGAGTATCTACGTATCAAATTTTGTCATGCAAAACTCGTTTCAGTACGACAAGTTTTATCTCTGCCAAAAATATCTTCTCTAGGCAATTGCATTAAATTTTTTATCTTTTCTTTCCCAATTAGCAATCGTTGCCTTAGAATTTAAAAAGTCCAATGCCCCCATAAATGATGATTTTTTCTCCAATGTACTGCGTGCTTCAGACATTGTTGAATAAATTTCTGCCTTTGCATTAATCTCATTATTAATTACTTGCTCTTGTGTATCAATTTTTAACGGTTTGAAACCCAAACCATCCTTTGTTTCTGTTTTTTGAACAGCATTTGTTTCCGGAATTTCTTTTTCTTCCGTAGTTTGAACTGATGAAAACGGATTGTGTGGCGCTACAAAACTATTTCTCGCCAAATCCATAACATCTTCTTTAATAGAACTTGTGTACGCATGCTTAATATTCTTTTCCATTGCATCAGCACGTTCTTGAGCGCGTTTAAATATCATTTCTTTGAGCGCCTCAACTTCTTGATAAGATACTATGGAATTATTTATACTTTGAGCCATAATAAGTCCTCTTATTTATATTAAAACTCTTTTGTTAAGAAAATTGACAATTTTTATATATAAAATATATATTTGTTACATAAGTTAACATATTTTATAAAACGGAAAATTCTATAGATAAACACCAGTTTCAAGCTAAAACTCTGCATTGTCAATTTTGACCATGCCCCATATTGTTTGTGTTTTGAAAAATTTTATAGTATAATGATATTGCTATTTATATTTCGGCTAGTGTAAAATCTTAACAGGAAGGATTAACCGACCTGTTTTCTTTTGCCCCATTTGGTAAACAATATGCATTTTTATTTAATTTAAAATGTAACAAAATATATATTTTGTTGTGAATTTTATAAAAAATTAAATAATAGTTAATTTTTTCTTGACTTTTAAAAAATATCATTAAAATGATAATGTGAGGTTTTAAAAAATCTTACAACGGAGTTTTAAATTATGATAAATTTTGAAAAGTTTACGAATTATTCGCAAGAAATAATTTTCGCAGCGAATGCCAAAAAAGATTTTTACAAAAATACCGAAGTGCAACCTGAACACATTGTACTCGCTATGGTTGAAGATAAGGGTATTTCTAAAGACTATTTAGAAGAACTTAAACTTCTTAACCAACATTTTATTAATGAAGTTGTTGCGAAAGTTAAAACATATCCGACTCTTGCAACCCCAAGTGTTGGGCAGCAAATATTGCTTTCTCGTGATACAAATGCGCTTTTAGAGATTGCTACTCAAGAAGCTGAAAGTTTAAAAGATGAATTTATCGGAATTGAATGTATTTTGATTGCAATGTCAAAATTAGAAGGCTCATTTATAAAGGATTTGCTGCTTAGACAAGGAGTCGGGGTAAATGCAATATTAAATGTTATGAAAAAAATCAGAGGTAATAAAAAAGTGGATACAAAAAACGCAGAAGAAAATTTAAAAGCTTTGGCAAAATATTCTACAGATTTAACTGAAATGGCTAAAAAGGGTAAATTAGATCCTGTAATTGGCCGTGATGAAGAAGTTAGAAGAATTATACAAGTTCTTAATAGAAGAACAAAGAATAACCCTGTTTTAATAGGAGAACCGGGGGTTGGTAAAACTGCTATTGTTGAAGGTTTAGCACAAAGAATAATAAGAGGTGACGTTCCTGAAAGTTTAAAAGGGGTAAAATTAATTTCTCTTGACCTTGGCGCTCTGGTTGCCGGTGCAAAATTCAGGGGTGAATTTGAAGAACGCCTAAAAGCTGTATTAAAAGAAGTTCAAGATGCAGAAGGCGAAATTGTAATGTTTATTGATGAACTTCATACAGTAGTCGGTACCGGTGCTACAGAAGGTTCAATGGATGCAGGTAACCTTTTGAAACCGATGCTTGCTAGGGGTGAATTAAGGACAATTGGCGCAACAACAGTCAATGAATACAGAAAGTATATTGAAAAAGATCCTGCGCTTGAAAGACGTTTTCAACCTGTGCTTGTAGATGAACCAAGCGTTGAAGATACTATTTCAATTTTGCGTGGTTTAAAAGAAAAATACGAAGTTCACCATGGTGTAAGAATTTTGGATAGTGCTTTGATTGAGGCTGCAAAACTTTCAGATAGATACATTACAGACAGGTTTTTGCCGGATAAAGCAATAGATTTAATTGATGAAGCAGCATCTGCTTTAAGGATTGAAATTGATTCCATGCCGGAAGAAATTGATGTTATGCTGCGTCAAAAAATTCAACTTGAAATCGAAAGAGAAGCTTTGAAAAAAGAAACTTCTCCTGAAAGTATTTCAAAAATTGATAAATTAACTTCAGAAATTGATGCTTTGGAAGAAAAAATATCTGCCCTAAAAACTCAATGGGAAATTGAAAAAAATACAATTTCAGGCGAAGCGGGAATAAAAGAAGAAATTGACAAAGTAAAAATAAAAATTGCCGAGGCTGAACGCAATACTGATTTACAAACAGCAGCAGAACTTAAATACGGCAAATTGATGGAACTTGAAAAGAAACTTCAATCCGTTCAAGGTGCTGAAAAAACAGAAAATAAATTATTAAAAGAAGAAATTTCAGGCGAAGATATTGCTGAAATTGTAAGCAAATGGACAGGAATTCCTGTAAACAAACTTGTTGAAAGCGAGATGCAGAAACTTCTCAGAATGGAAGATGTTTTGCATAAACGTCTAATTGGTCAAGAAGAAGCCGTTGAAACCGTGTCTGACGCTATTCGTCGTGCAAGATCAGGTTTAAAAGATCCTAAACGACCAATAGGTACATTTATATTTTTGGGACCTACGGGTGTTGGTAAAACAGAACTTGCAAAAACACTTGCACAATTCTTATTCAATGATGAAGATGCAATTGTAAGAATTGATATGTCAGAATATATGGAAAAACATAATGTATCTAGGCTTGTTGGTGCGCCTCCGGGGTATGTAGGTTATGAAGAAGGAGGTCAATTAACCGAGGCTGTCAGAAGAAAACCTTATTCTGTTGTGCTTTTTGATGAAATTGAAAAAGCTCATCCTGACGTATTTAATATTATGTTGCAAATCTTTGATGATGGCAGATTGACGGATTCTAAAGGAAGAACAATTGATTTCAAAAATACTGTAATTATTATGACAAGTAATATCGGAAGCGATATTATTTTGGAAGATTCTTTGAATGCCACATTGGAACAAGGCAGCTTTGAAGAAACAAAAGAAAAAGTTACAGCGTTGATGCGTGACCATTTTAAACCTGAATTTTTGAACAGGGTTGATGAAACTATTTTCTTTAGAGCTTTGAACTTACAGCAGTTGTCAGCTATTGTTGACATACAAATGGAAAATTTACGCAACTTGCTTTCAGAACATTCTATCACTTTTGAAATAACAGATGATGCAAAAGAATTGTTGGCAACGAGAGGATTTAATCCTATGTATGGCGCAAGACCATTAAAAAGAGTAATTCGTCAAATGGTTGAAAATCCTTTGTCAAAATTAATTTTGTCACAGAAGTTTGTTGACGGTGACAATGTTAAAATTGACGTAAATGACGATGAAATCGTTTTTGAAAAAGCATAAGATAGTTCTACAATCCAAAAATAAATAGCGAAATTGCTAAAGCAGTCAAGCTTCCGAAACAAAATATCATTGTCCATTTAATTATGGGATGAATGTTTAGGAGGCTTGCTTCTTGTTCGATGTCCAGTTGGGATAAAATGTTTTTTGCAAAGTCTAATTTGTTTTCTTCTTTTGTTTTTCGAAAAGACGCATTCATTAATCTGCGTATGTTATAACTGTTTTCTAACTCTTTTCTGGCATGGGCATTGTTAATTGTTAATTTTTTTATTTTAATATTTTCTTCTTGTGGCAATTCATTATCAATGTATGCAGACAAATCATTTTTGAATACTCTGTATTGTTGAGATGTTGTCTTTGTTCCATATTTGTTGCAAGTTGATGTAGCTATACTTTCATCGTTTAATGACGATTTTATATCAAAAAGCATGGTCTTAATAATGTCGTATTTTGCACGGCAAGAAGAACAGGTTTTAAGGTGGTTTTCCACTTCTGACTTCAATGTCCGAGACAAATCTCCTTCTATGTAAAAAGTAATTAGTACATCCATTTGTGCGCAAGTAAGTTTCATTAATAATCTCCTATATAAATTCTTTTAATTCTTTTTGCAGTTTAAGCCTTGCACGTGAAATTCTGGATTTCACAGTGCCTAAGGTAGTATTTGTAATTTTTGAAATATCTTCATAGCTAAGTCCTTCGTATTCTCTCAGCACAATAGCTATTCTGAGTTCATGTGGCAAAGTTAAGAGTGCTGCTTTAATTATTTTTTCTAACTCTGAAAACAAACACTTTTCGCCCGGTTCACAGCCTATCTTGTCTTTTATCTCATTAAGTTTATCTTCGTCCAGTTCCACATAATGACTCGGCAACTTTCTGACGTAGTCATTGAAGGTATTGGTGATGATTTTGTTCAGCCAATTGTTAAAATAATTCACGTCGTTTAGGTGAGGAATTGCTTTTGCGAGTTTTAGCAAGCTTTCTTGTGTCAAGTCAGAAACGTCATCTTTGTTGCTGACAAGATGTGCAAAAATAGCATACACGTGGCTTTGAATTCGTTTAATAATTTCTTCTAATGCTTTTATATCTCCATGGCGAGCAAGTTCTATCAGCATGGTAAGTTTCTTTTTTTTTATATGAAAGTTTCATAAGACCATGCTTAAGTGCTTAAAAAAATAAATCTATACCCATACTGGGTAACTAACACAACAAAATATATATTTTGTTGTGTTTTTTGGTTAAATATATTTAAAAATTAAAAAGTAAATTTTAATTTACGTTTTCTTCGTTATTTAGCATTGATGATATTTCAGCAACAATTCTTGAAATATCGGCACCACCGAAAATAACTTCCAGTATCAAAGAGGAATTTATAATAGTTGTTTCGCGATACTCCATATTATCTACATCGATAACAGAAAATTCAACATAATCATCTCCGACATAGTTGAGTTTACCGTATTCGGCACCTGTTGCCCACCTTAAAAAAACATATTGACGCTCGAAACTTTTCAATTTATCTATTAATCTCATTAAATATTAACCCTCTTTTTACCTTCTTATATACTCATTTGAGGCTACTTTATATTTACCCCTTTATCCCTTTACCCCTATACATTTGCCAATTTTTCCTGAAGATTTTTGGCAGATTCTTCATAACCTGCTCTACCCATCAAAGCATAAGTGTAATTTTTTGCCTGTTCAACCCCCGGCTGGTTAAAGGTATTGATATTATATAATTCACCTGCTATTGCTGTTTGAACTTCTAACATGTATAAAAGCTGAGCAACATTATATTCATCAACTTTATCAATTGTCAATGTCATAGTCGGTCTTGAATAATCGGATAGCGCAACCCTTGTAGAATCAGCTTCTGCATTAATCAATGCATTTATAGTCTTACCGGCAAGATAATTAACATTTGTGTATTCAAAAATTCTAGGGATTTCCAATGTTGTATCAAAATTATCTATTCTTATAAACGTAATAACCTTGTTATTAGGTCCTTCGTTATATAACTGAATTTGTGAGTGCTGGTCAGTTGCTCCGAGTGCTTTTATAGGAGTCGGACCAATATTAACTTTCTCTCCGTTATTATTAACTTCTTTTCCCAAAGATTCTGCCCACAACTGGACATACCAATCAGAAATATATTTTAATCTGCTTGAATAAGGCATCATAACAGATAAGTTTTTACCTTTTTTAGTATCCAACAAGTATTGTATCAATGCTCCTTGTGCTGCAATATTATTATAAATATCGGTATTTTTGAGTGCCAAATCCATATCTTTAATACCGTTTACTATTTGGTCAATATTTAAGCCTACAAGTGCAAAAGGCAAAAGACCTACGGCTGAAAATACCGAAAATCTTCCCCCTACATCGTCAGGTACTACAAAAGCTTTGTAACCTTCTTGGTTTGCAAGCTGTCTTAAAATCCCTGTTTCTTTGTCTGTAGTAACAACAATATTTTTTCTGTAGTCATCACCAAGCTCTTTTTCTAACATGTCTTTTAAAATCATATACTGCGACATTGTTTCTGCCGTAGAACCTGATTTTGTTATTACATTGACTAAAGTTTTCCTTAAATCAATAACATCAAAAAGTCCGTTCATTGTATCAGGATCAATATTATCCAAAAAGAAAATTCTCGGAAGCCCGTTTCTTTGTTCTTTGGTTAACAAATTCCAATATGGCTTCAATAGAGCCTCTGTTACGGCAAGACCACCCAAAGCAGAGCCACCAATACCAAGCACAAGAATATTATCAAAACGACCTTCAACCATTGATGCAAATTCTTTTACATACCAAACAGTTTCTTCGCTATATCCTAAATTCATCCATTGAAGCCATTGTCCCGGTTTATCTTTACGTTGATTTAAGCTTGTGATAATTTCAGCAATACGCTCTTTGTAATTTGTAAATTCTTGAGCAATATCCAATCCGTTTTCTTGCCCTATGATAAGTGAATCTGCATTACGATAGTTGAGTTTTATCATCTGTACCTCATTTTAAATTCTAGTTTTATTTTTACCTATTTTAGCACGTTTTTTTCTTCTCATTAAATCAACGAACGCTTCTAATCTTGTAACATAACCTGCCCTGCCTGTTTGTTCATCCATAATTAACGGCAAGATAGGTATATCATGTTCCCCTCTGATTGTCGGGAAAATATTTTGCGACATAATTTCAGGCATGCAGGTAAACGGTGAAATATGGATTATACCGTCTTTGCCTTTGTAATCGGCAAAAACAACATCAGAAATACATTCTAAGGCATCGCCTCCGATATCACGCATCAAATACGGTTTAGCCATTTTTTCTGCCCTTTGTAAGTGGGTTTCAGGGCCTCGAAATGCTTTTGGAATAATAGCATCTTTTAAGAAACTACCGACAGTTAAGCTTCTTCTTGTCTGAACACCCATTCGGCCAAGTTCACGTTCTATATATTGGTTAGAGAATTCATCATTAACCAAGAAAATTTCGCCTGTTAAATCAACATTCAAAACTTCTCTCGTTTCATCGATTTCAGTTTCTTCAATTATTTTTAAAGCTTTATCATACGCCGTTTTTAAATCTTGTGTATGGTCAGCTTTTTCTATTAATTTCAACGCTTTTTTGTAATTTTTTTCTGCATCACCAAAACGAACTTCTCTTGCACGATAGTATGACAAAGCACTATCTAAATCATCTATTGCAAAAATCTTACGCATAGTAATATTTATTGCTCTCAAAATTAATATCGGGTCATTTTTCCCTGAAATTTCTTTTAAAAAGTTATACAAACCTTTTATACCGTCATATAGTGAAAGTTCAATATAATTAGCTTTGTAACCCAAATCTTTCAGAGTGTTATAAATATTTCCACCGTATTCACCAAGTCTGCATATCCCGGGTGACGTAATCATAGCAACATAATCGGCTCCACCTTCGATTGCTTCTATAAAATTTCCCAGAATTAATTTATAAGGAAGACAAATTGCCTCAGGGGAATTTTTTGTACCTAAAGAAAGTGTTTTTTTACTGGTATAAGGAGGAACAAAAGGTTCAACTCCGATTTTCCTCAAGCCGGCAGCCCAAGCAATGGATATAGTACCCATGTGTGGAAATGCAACTTTTATTTTTTTCCCTCTTGCCATTTATACGTCCTTATATACCAATTTGTGATTATTTTAATATTACAACAAACAAAACTTACTTGTAATAAGATGTTAAGAAGTTTAAATTTTTGCCTCCTTATATCCTATAAATGACGTTGTACAAGAGGGGATAAATATGATACAATGAAAAAACTATAAGTACAGGAGAGAATATGTTACAAGAAGCAACACGAGCTATTAATTCGGCATTTAATAACAGTTTTATAAAAAAATTGAGTCAATATCTTCATGATTGCGTTAGAGAAGAAGTAAAAAGTTCAACTTTTAGAAATCTAAAAGCAGACAGAGATAACAAATGGATATTTTTAGATGGTGAAGATACCTTGTTTACACAAGGTTTGGAATACATAAGACTTGAAGGTTCTGATTCAAAATTAACAGAACTTATGCTCCAATCAGAAAGTGGCACGAAAGATAAGTATTTAATATATGGTCATTTATTTTTAGTCGGGAAATCGAAATCCGGAAGAAAAAATGAATTTTTAACTCCACTATTGTACTCACCTTGCCGTTTAGAAAGAAACGGTGTAAACATCAACTGTATGCTTACAGATGAATTCATTTCTCTCAACACAGGTGCTTTAACGTCTTTAATGGCAAAATCAGATGACGAGGATGCCACAGAACAATTATTGGCAGGCTTACTTGACGTTGTTCCGACGGTTCCAATAACTCAAGAAAAAATGGATATCTTTTTAACCACCCTAAAATCAATTGTTCCACAAATTGACATATCTCTAAATCACGAAATGGATGTTAAAGAAGATAACGTATCCAAAGATTTTTATAACGAAAAAATAACCGGTGATAATGTTGAAGAAATTGTTGAGGAAGAAGAAACTTCTAAAAAAACAATAAATTATGAACAAATCCACCTAACAAACCAATGCGCAATAATTTTGACAAAACGTCCGGCAGCAACTGCAGGTGTTTTACACGAATTAATACAAATTTCTGAAAAACCGAGTGGTGTATACAGAGAAACCGTTTTGAATGTTGTAAATGAAGAATACACACAATCAAAACCTGTTGATTGTCAGCAAAAAACCCTTGCTGACTTTTTCCCTGTAACTCCATTATCTTTATCTGATGCACAATTAAATGTTATAAAAAATGTTGAAAATTCAAAACTAGTTTCAGTTTTCGGTCCTCCGGGAACAGGTAAATCTCAAACTATTGTAAACCTTGTTGCACATTTAATTGCAAACGGTAAAACAGTTCTTGTAGCTTCTCGTATGGATAAGGCAGTTGACGTTGTTGCTGACAGACTTAATGAGCTTGGCGCACCATTTTTGGCCCTAAGAGCAGGACGATTGAATTACCAAAGAGAGCTTTCAATGAAACTACAAGACTTACTTGCAGGAAAAGTCGATTTAGATGATTCAACCGATTCAGCCATAATGTGTGATATTCCTGATATGGAAGCATTATTAAAAGCAATAACAGATTCTGAAGCAAAAGCTGAAACCATTATTAAACTTGAAGGAGAATGGAATAGTATTAATGAAGAAATCAAACTTCAAGAAGCTACTCACCAAAATGATATTTATATAAAATCTATTCTTAAATCTGATGAAATTAAAGCAATTGAAACGATTATAGATACTTTGAATAACAATATGGAAAAATCAGGTTTCTTTGCAAGTATCAAAAATTCATCTTCAGTTTCAAAACTAAAAAAATTACTCAAACTAAAATCATTTGACGTAACAAACGAAAACTTAATTGCTTTAAAAGTCGAACTTGAATATGCAAAACTTATTTGCCAAGCTCGCATGATAGAAAACAAAATTCAAGTTACGGGAAATGTTCACGTTTTATCTGAACAAATCAGAACTATGCGCAAAAAACAGAAAAAACTCGCAATTGATATTCTGAAATCAAAACGCAGAGAAGCATTAAAAGGTTTAATGAGAGATTCTGTAAAACGTCAAAGAATTTTCGTACATTCAAAATCACTTGTTGAAAGACGTCAAAACCTTCAGAACAGACTTCTTGAAACAGAAGATTTTAAACCATTATTAGAAGCTTTCCCTTGCTGGTGCGTAACTTCATACGCAGTTTCAGGCTCATTACCTCTAAAACCTGGGTTGTTTGATGTTGTTATTATTGATGAAGCTTCTCAATGCGATATAGCAAGCTGTTTCCCTCTATTGTACAGGGCAAAGAAAGCTGTTGTAGTAGGAGATGACAAGCAATTGCCACACTTATCTTTCTTAGAAAAAGCAAAAGAACAATCTTTCTTATCTCAATACGGAATAACAGACAGATATCAGTTGATGTGGAGATTTAGAACAAACTCAATGTTTGATTTGGCAAACTATTATTCTATGCATCCTGTTTTATTGGATGAACATTTTAGAAGTTTGCCACCTGTTATTAATTATTCAAACAAAGAGTTTTACGGTAACAGAATCCGTGTTATGAGAAGAAACGATAATTCTTCAAAAGTGCTTGAGGCAGTAGTTGTTCCTGATGGTAAAATTGATGTTGATGCAACAAGAAACTTACCTGAAATCGAAGCTGTTGTTAAAAAATTACACGAAATAGTTATAGAAGATGAGAGAAAAAATCCTGACAATCCTGTAAGTATCGGTATAATTTCACCATTTAGAGCGCAGGTTGATCAACTTAAAATTTCTGTTGCAAAAGTTTTATCAGAACACATGATGGAAAAACATAAGATAGAAATTGGTACAGCTCACACATTCCAAGGTGATGAAAGAGATATAATGCTTATTTCTTGGGCTTATGCAAACAACAGTTTTCCTCAAAGTTTGATATTCTTACAAAAACCAAACTTGTTCAATGTTGCAATTACAAGAGCAAGATTTAAGACAATAAACTTTATCTCAAAAGATCCTCGTGAACTTCCTGAAGGCATTTTACGCAGCTATTTCGGATTTATTCAAGAATACGAAGACAGATATAAATTGATTAATTCTGACGAGTTTGATGAAAATATTTATAAAAATTCATTCGAAAAAGAAGTTGCAGAAAGCTTTAGAGCATTAGGCCATACCGTACTGTGCGGGACAGAAATTGCCGGACTGAGTGCCGATTTATTAATTGATGACAAATTTATAGTTGAATGTGACGGCGTTGATGACAAAATCCCTTCAAAAGTTTCTAATATGAAGAAACAAACAATCTTTGAGCGTACAGGATTGAAGGTTTCAAGAATTTCAAAACGCGAATGGCAATATTCAGAAAAAGCTTGTATCGATAGAGTTATAAATTGTAATCTCTAATGATTTAAAAGCAATAAACTTGCCCAAATAACGATTATGCCTGACATAATTCCTGCAATTGAATAATGCCAGTCACCGTATTCGTGCGATAGGGGAAGTAATGTATCAAACGCAATGTAAATCATTATTCCAATGACTGCTGCCATTAAAAATCCGACACACGCTTGTGGTAAAAACCAATACAGAAGCCCCATTCCGATTATTGCACCCAGAGGCTCTGTCATGCCTGTCCAAAATGAATACCAAATGGCATAACGCTTTTTGCCTGTAGCGTGATAAATCGGAAGCGCAACAGCTATACCTTCAGGGATGTTGTGTAACGCAATAGCTAAAGCAACTGATATACCTAAAGTTAAATCTTGTGACGTTACCAAAAATGTACCCAAACCTTCAGGAAAGTTGTGTATTGCAATCGCAATTGCTGTCATAATTCCGGCACGCTTAATATGGTGGTGACTCTCAGGAGTTTCTCCACTCTCGTCAAACAAATCTTCATCAACGTGATCAGGAAGGAATGTATCAATTAATTTTGAAATTATTACCCCAAGAATAAAACCTGCAAAAATCAACCAATGAAAACTGTTTGGGAAGTGTTCGGCTAACAAATTTTTTGCATCTGATAAAATTTCTGTAAAAGATACAAAAATCATTACGCCGGCTGAAAAACCTAAGCCGAGTGACAAAACTTTCATATTATTTTTTTTGACAAAAAAAGTAACAAAACCCCCTAACAGAGTCGCTAGACCTGCCAGAACAGTCATTAATAGAGGTATTTGCCAATTCTTTATCATTATAATTACCTTTTACAAGATAAATTATAACCTAAAAACAAAAATGAATGCATTAGATACTATTTGAACGGGTAATCGTTTTTAAATTCCCAACCGTCATATTCTAACAATGCAGAACAATATGCAGCGTTACTTTTACATTTGTTTAATAATGAGCTACGGTTACTTTTGTCCATAACTGATTCTCTATATGTACAGAAGCCACCTTGTCCATCGCACCAGGCTAAACCATTAGCATCCGTTGCACAAGCTAAAAACCTAAAAACATCATATCCATGCGTATTTTTCCCTTTATTAGGGCCATTAACATCATATATAAAATCTAAACATCCACCTTTATAGAATGTCATACTTGACCCATCAGGAAATTCTAAATGTGCATCATTTCCTTTACCAACAATTGTTGCCTTCAAATACGGTGTAATATATTCTTTTAAATAGGTTTCATAGTTTAAAGTATTATCCCATCTGTTTAAACGCCCATGATCCATTTCAGAAAGTCTTATTGTTTGGTCCATAACATTATAAAATTTTTGAAGCCTTACTGATTTTTCTCTTTTATTAATATCCATATTAAGTGTTGGTAGTGTAAGTGCAGCAACTACACCAATAATAGTGAGCGTAACCAGAACTTCTGCTAAAGTAAACCCTTTTTGCATACTATAATCTCCATTTGTAGAATCAATTTCTATTGTACATGACCTAAAAATAAAATACATAAATAATTTTACATAAAATTATTTTTTTAAAGATTCTAAAACAACAATAGCGTCCATAACAGGAACTTTGTCAACATCTCTGACAGGTTCGAAACCGTGTTTTTCAAGCCAATTATTCCAAACACCTATTTCAATGTATCCGTCATAATTGCCATCATCATAATCTAAATGTCTGGCTACAGTTCCGGAATTAGTATCAAATATTCTAAGTAATTCTTCTAAATCTACATACTTCTCTTCGCGCATTTTATTTCTCCATTCTTGGTATTATTTTAGCAAAATTTTTCTCATCAAACAATATATAAATTAACACTCGATTTGGTGACAAATAACAGTTGGTTTGATGATATTTGTTGGGGTAGAATGAAGTGCAACTACTAAAAGGGACAATAGTCGCAGTCCACATAAACAAGACCTCATTTATATTTCTTTACATAAATAGCAAATTATTTTATGTTCGTTTTTTAATGTAAGAGACGCTTGCGAGTATAAAAGGAGTACACAAATGAAAGTAAATAATATAAGCAATATAAACTACTCACCAAACTTTGGTATTAAAATATCACCTAAAGCAGAAAAACAAATACTGAATGCTATGGAGAATGATGTAATTAGTTGGGATAATAAAATTTTTGAAAAAATAAAGAAAATTCCCAGCGAGTGTACGCTAGTTGGCTTTAGAAAGCTAATCACATTAGACAATATATGCGCTCATATAAGTAGGGGGTGGCCAATTCCGATGCGTATAACTGTATCATCAGCATCTAAAATATTACCTTACAAACTACGCAGACATGATGATATTAATAAATATAGAGTGACCGACAATATAATACCAGCTATTAAATCTGCTATTACAGGGATAGTTTATACGTATGAGGACAGACTAGCTCGCAAAGGATTATTAAAAGACAACTTAAATGTCTTAAAAGAGGAATTTCCCGAAGACATTGAATATATTGATAGAATCTACGAAGATTTCAAACTTATAGATGATTTTTATGCAGCATTAAACCGAAAGAAATATAATAAAAACTAACGTGCCTTCGTGTATCGTAACACAAAAAATGCGAATTTGTCACAGCTTATAGGTTGGGTGAAACCCGACATTTTAGTGCAATTTTGTGCAAAAAGAGTCCGAATAAAGTCCAATTTAGGGTATTCTTATTATAAAATAATCACACAGTTGGATATGGCTAAAAGTCGAATGAATTACCACATTTTACCCATTATGATATTTACCCCTTCCGACTCAAATCAGACTTTAAAATATAATTATAAATTAACACTCGATTTGATGATAAATAACAGCCGTATTGATTATTTTGTAAATAATTTGTAATAATCAGGCAATTTATGAATAGAAAAATTCTTTATATAGTCATAGAGGATATATGCCCATGGCCGTTGATGGTAAGAAATCATATACATATTATACCTATGCAAATTCTACTAGTGTAGAGTCTAGAGGTGCTGTCAAGGAAGCTGTTGAAGATATAAAAAATAAAAGCAACAAAAATTTAAATTTTTTTTCGAATTTACATATTTTTGTTTCTGATAAAATCAAAAATTATCCATCTAAATCTAATTTAAATGATTATATAAAACAATATAGTTTAAAAGACTGGCAACAGGCTGGTTTCACAGTACAACCTATATTTAATAAAAACGCAAAAGAAATAGCGATTTTAACACAAAAACATGTGTTTATGGGGCTTATTCCTTATGGCGAAGAGAAACCATCCGATTTGAAAGGTATAACCGTCCACGAATTAGGTCATTTATTTGATTGTTATTTTAAAGAGGATATTGATATTCAGTTAAAAGATCAAATTAAAAAAATTTCTAATAAATTCCCCGAAGATTTGACTACTTCAGAAAAAGAAATTCGACAAAAGTGGCTTTCACAAAGTGAACTAT
>JAKSUP010000059.1 GCA_024408905.1 bacterium | reverse complement strand
GACCAATATAATCTATATCCATAGCTTCTTTAGACACCCAGTATTCAAGTTTCGCTTTAATTACAGAAGAACAATTCTCGTTCCCACAATACAGGTTAACTTCTCCATCACGAGTTATCAAGGAAGAACCACATACAGGACACACTTTTGGTGCAACATATACCGGCAAATTGTTATGATCAGGAGAATCAACAACTTTAATAACCTTCGGAATAATTTCTGCTGCTTTTTTAATAAGCACTCTGTCACCAATTCTCACATCCAGTCTTGAAATTTCATCAAAATTATGAAGACTTGCCCTTGAGACAACACTGCCGGCTAAATTTACAGGTTCTAAAACTGCTACAGGAGTAACAGCTCCGGTTTTCCCAACACCAAGTTCTATATCCAAAAGTTTAGTTGTAATTTCTTCAGGAGGAAACTTAAATGCAGTTGCCCATTTCGGCGCACGAGATGTAAACCCGAGTTCATCTTGAAAATCTAATCTGTTTACCTTAATAACAACACCATCGGTTGCATAATCAAGTTCAAATCGTTTTGTTTCCCAATCTTTACAGAATTGAATAGCACCTTCAATATCGTCAACCAATCTGATATTTGGATTTGTTTTAAAACCTAATTCCTTAATATATTGAATACTGTCCCAATGAGTTTTTGGCATATAATCAGATTTTTCAATAATTGCAGTATATGTAAACATTGATAAATCACGTTTAGCAGTGATTGTGCTATCCAATTGTCTTAATGAACCTGCTGCAGCATTTCTTGGATTGGCAAAAGGTTTTTCACCATTAGCAATATTTTCCACATTAAGTTTTTCGAAAGAAGATTTTGGCATATAAATTTCACCACGTACTTCAACATCAGCGTTTTGAAATAATTTTAGAGGTACGGCTTTAACAGTTTTTAAATTCTGTGTAATATTTTCTCCTATGATACCGTTTCCACGCGTTACACCGGTTATAAACAAACCGTTATTATAAGTTAGCGCTATCGCTAAACCGTCAATTTTCAACTCACATACTAATTCTACTTTTCCCGGACATTCTTTTTTTATACGTTCGTACCAATGTCTTAATTCATCAGCATTATAAGTATTATCCAAACTATAAAGTCTGTATTTATGTTTATGTTCTTCAAATTTTGTACTTATTGAACCAACTCTTTGGGTAGGACTATCTGTAGTTTTATATTCAGGATACTGTTCTTCCAGCTCCTTTAGGCGAGCAAATAATTTATCATACTCAAAATCACTTATTGTCGGATTATCCAAAACATAGTAATTATAGTTATGGCGATTAATTTCATCACGCAAATTTTTAATTTCTACTTCTACCATTGATACTCAACCCTCGTCCGAAAGCTAACACCCTAATTATAGCAATCATTATCCAAAATATAAATTGTAGCTGTGGTCTAAAAAATACTGTATCAACAAATCCGTGCAATAATAATCCAACAATAGAGACTAATGCCAATAACACATATACAGTATTGATATTTTTACGTCTTAAAATATAACGCACGGCACCTATTATATTCGTAAAGATAAATCCTAAGAATGCCAACAATGCAAATATTCCACTTTCAACAGAAGTTTCAAGATAAATATTATAAGCACTTAAAGCATCAAAACCTGTACGCATATATAAGCCATATATTTCTCTAAAATTTTGATTTCCTACACCGATACCTAACAGCCAATTATCTTTAAACATTTCGAAACAAGAATTATAAACATTGAATCTGAAAGAGTTAGAGCTGTCACTGCGCATAGCGAAAATAGAAATGACTCTCGCCCTTAAAGATGCAACAGAAAATACTATTAATGTTGCAACAGATGTGAAAACACCTGCTAAAATTAAAAATAATTTTTTGTACACAGGTTTTAAAAATTTGTATGTAAAAATTGCCAGTAAAACTAATTCAAAGAAAAGACCTATATACGCCCCTCTGCATCCTGTTAAAACGAGTGATACGACTGATAGTCCGAAGATTCCCAACCCCAAAACTGCCGTTTTATAATGTTTATTAAACAATGGCAAGAAAAATAATATCAACGTACTTGGAATTACACCAAGCATATATCCACCAAAAAGGTTTGGATTATATGGCTTTAATGTTCCGTACACCCTTGTCATTATTTCTTCAGGATTTAACCTTGTTACATCTTGCCATCCTGAGATTTCAGATACAGACAAGAAATTTTGATGCATTGCGACAAATGACTCACCTAACGCTGCTAATGCTACAGCAATTAAAATATATTTAATTTTGCTTCTGTTAGTCTTTAAATAATTAACAACTGTAATATAAAATCCAAGATATATAATCGTTTTACAAAATCCTTTTATACTAAACATTAACAAGGTTGAACCGGCAACACTGATTAAAACAATCAAGAAATATATTAACAAGAATAAATCTCCGATAGAAAATCTTAACTTTGCGTTCGGCTTCGTTAATAATTTAACTAAAGTCAGCAAAATACCGAAGATAGCAAAATACCCGATATTATCTGATGGTGCGAAGGTTGAAAACAATATTACCAATAAAATACTGATAAAAATGAACCAATCGATATTTTTTAGTACAAAACTATTCTTATAAAGTTTAAAGTTTAATCTTTGAAAGAATGCAAATATAGAATTTAAAATCATTACATTATCCTACATTAACATTTTCGCCATCGTCTTTTACGTCTGTATCATGTGATACTCTTACATCAGAAATAGTACCGTTAAATTTGTAAGTTTCACCCTCTAAAACGATAGGTAATCCCATTTTTATCTTATTACCACCGACAACGGCACCGTCTTTTGTAATTTTTGCTACATCTTCAACTGTAACAACTGCATCGTATAATGCAGGTTGAGCAGGATCAGGAACTAATGATTTTACATCTTTTGCAGATGGCGAGAATGTTTTTCGTGGCTGAGATGTTACATCAACTACCTTTAACTCTGTATAAGGCACATTTCTTATTGTAATAAATGATTTTTCGCCAACTTTAATCGGGAATTCTTTTCCGGTTACAGTGACACCACGTAAAAACACTTGGAATGTTATTGGGGATGTTGCTTCAATTTGTTTATCGGCAGTTTGACGCATGTGCTTTGCTGTATAAACACCAACTAACAAGGCAATAATAACACCCAATACAATTATAATATCTGCTAAACCGATTTTTTTCATATTCAACTCTCCTAATTTTCTACGTTAATTTGAGCAGGTACTGCTGATAGTATTTCGTTAATAGTTGTTGTTGCACAACCAAATTGTTTAATAACAATACCTGCAGCTATGTTACCAATAATTGCAGCATATACAGGTTCAGCACCAATAGCCAATGCCAATGTATATGTCGCAGTCACCGTATCACCTGCACCTGTCACATCAAAAACTCTCGATTTATTAAATACAGGAATGTGCGTATAATTCAAATCCTTATCAATAACAACCATACCTTCAGAACCACAAGTTATAAGAACACTTGACAAACCAGCATTATTAATAAGTTTTTCACCAGCCTTAATAAAGTCTTCTTTATTATTTAAGTAAAATCCGACATGCTTTTGAGTATCGGGAAGGTTAGGTGTCATTGAATAAGCCCCAATATATCTATGTAAATCTTTTTGAGCATCTACGATTATTTTTTTAGAATACTTATTTGCCAAGTCAACTACAAACTTAATAAGATTGTCAGATAATGTTCCGATGTGATAGTCTGATAAAATAATTGCGTCACAAGATGGAATTTGTTTTTCAATTTCAGTCATCAACTTTTGTTCAGTAACTTTGGAAATCGGAGAATTTGTTTGACGGTCAATCCTTACGATTTGTTGTGTAACCGATTGAGAGCATGCTCCGGATATTCTTGTCTTAGTAATGGTTTTACGTTCCTTATCAACAACCAAAGATGAACAATCGATATTTGCCTCTTTAAAAGCATTTTTTAAATCATTAGCTTGATAATCATCGCCAACAATACCAACAACACTTACTTTTCCATTATTAATAGTTGATACATTATGAGCAGCGTTTGATGCGCCACCTAAAATATAATTCGTATGTGTATGCTGCAGAATTAAAACAGGAGCTTCTCTGGATATTCTTTCCGTATCACCATACACCATTTCATCTAAAGCTAAATCCCCAATAACCAATATTTTTGCTTCATTTAATTTGGAAATCAAATCTTTTAATTTTGCTATATCAATATTCATATCCATCTCTCTTATGATTGCTTATAATAAAAATATCATATATAATAATAGCATAAAAATAGAAGTTTGAGATTAAGGAAGTTTGAAAATGGCTGATGATCATCCGGAACAAGATGTATATAGCGAAAATGATACATTAGATATAAATGAGCTTGCGACATTAAATGAAGACATTTCTCTGGAATTCATTGAGCAACTTCAATCACAAGTTGCACAAGATGCTAGCGCTTTTAATAGCTCTCAAAAAAATGATGAACTGTTTGAAGAAGTAGAACAGACTGAAAACAACGATGATGCTTCAAAAGAGGCTATTGAACCTATAACAAATGACTCAGAAGATAATTTCGCTAAAAAATATAAATCAAAACAAAATAATGTTAATAATCCTGAGCCTGAAGAAGTTCTAAAGACAGAAGAAAGCGTTGAAGAAAATCCTCAGCAGGAAACAGCAGAAAAAGACAACACCCCAACAGAAGAACCTCAAACAGAAGCTAATGATGAAAAACAGGATGAAATAGAAAATATTTCAGGTGGTAATATAATAGAAAGACCATTCTCAAAAAAACAAGAAGAATATAATGCCAGCTTAGACTTGTTAGATGATAATACGAAATATTCAAAATATGTAGTATACATTAACCCTGAAAATAGAGAATTCATTGATAGCCTAACAGTTAAAGAACGTAAAAATCTGATAAATAATATCATTCATGAACAAGATAATATTGTTGTAACAAAACATAGACTAAATAATTTACAAACAATAATAAGACATGTCATTGTCGCCATAATAACTATTACAATTGCGATACCTATAACGTATTTTATTATAAATATGTCATTGGAAGCATCAATAGACAATTATAGACGTTCACAAGGTATGTTCCAAACATTGTATCGTGAACATGGGAAAATCGTTAACACAAGAGATCTTAAGTAGTAGCCGGCACTGTTGCAGTTGGTTTTTTACCCAAAAGCTTGTCTGCTATAATTGTGCCTAATTTATATCCGCCTATGGATGCCAAAACGAATATAACACCTTTTGTTGCTCCTACTACATTTTTAACCGGTAATTTATTAAACAAATTCGTTGTTTCTATATAATCAGTTATAGCTTTTTGCTGTTCCTTGTTAAATAATTCTAAATAAGCGCCTTTTCTGGAAATATTTTCTTGAATACCTGTTATAGCATCTTTCGAAGTTATTGGCATACCAATTAAACGATTACATCCTTCTTCACAAAGTCGCATAGTGCCAACAGGTAATAACTCTCTAACTAATGCTGTTGGTTTATCTTCATCCTTGCTTCCCAAACCTTTTACAGTTGCAGCAGCCCAAATAATAGGATTAATATGGTACGCAGTAAAATCAACAATCTCTCCGATTGGACCAAGCTTTTTAATCGTTTTTGCAGCATTTTTAGATGCATCAGAAGCTTTTTGTATTTTACCTGCTGCTCCACTATTTATTGCAATAGCAGCTGCTCTCGTCGCCCTTATCCCTTTTAAAAATTGACCCAATGCCAAATCTAAGTTCATTAAACCAAAAATAGGATAATCATCAATATTTTCAGCACCTTTTTTAGCACGCCTGCTTGAAAATATTGCTTGCGCTGTTACTGTCGGAGCTACTAATGCTACTGTTTGTAATGCTGGCATATTGATTAACCTTTACACAATCATAGTAATACTACACATATATATAAAGTATTTTTAGTAATAAAAATTGCAAAATTATTAACAAAGCATCAAAAAATGTTACAAATCTTTACTAAGCTTCTTCAACAGAACTTTCATCAGAGGTTACTGGTTCTTTATAAAGTTGTAGCTTTGTTATTCTGGCTCCATCAACTTCTTTTACAGTAAATGTTAATCCATTATAGGAAACACTATCACCAATATCAGCAATTCTACCCAATATTTTAACTACAAGACCTGCTATTGTTTCGACATCATCTTCTTCGAATTCTGATTCATTTAAGTTAAAGAATTCTACAAGTTCGTCGATTCTCATCATAGCATTTGCTATATAAGTATTATCAGAAATTTCTTTTATATCAGCTTCTTCTTCATCATCAAATTCGTCCTGAACATCCCCAATAATTTCTTCCATAACATCTTCTAATGTAATCAGACCTGACGTTCCACCAAATTCGTCAATTACAAGTGCTATTTGACAATGAGCTTTTTTAAATTCAATAACCAGATTGTCTAAAGTCATAGTCTCAGGAACCATCATAAGTGGTCTTAGCAATTTATTAAGAGAAAATCTTTCTTTATGCATCGTCATTGAATATAAATCTTTAACGTGAATAAATCCAAGGATTTTATCAATGTTTTCTTCGTAAACAGGATACCTTGTATACTGATTTTCAAGGGCAAAATCATTAAGTTCTTCATAAGTGATATCAGAAGGAATACATATCATATCCGTCCTCGGCACCATTGCCTGTTTTGCCATTAAATCGGAAAATTTAAACATATTATGCAACATTTCTGCTTCTGTTTCGTTCAATTCACCTTCGTTATAGCTTGCATCAACCAACATATCCAACTCTTCCGTCGAATGTGCAGAATTATCGTCTTGCAAGTCTAAACGACAAGCTGACATAATTTTATTTCCGGACACTAACAACAACCATACGAAAGGTTTTAGTATAAACATGAAAATATCCAATGGAGTAGCAACAGCCAATGCTAAAGTCTCAGGGTGTCTTAATGCAAAACATTTTGGCAATTGCTCACCAAGTAGTACATGGAAATACGTTACTAAGACAAAAGAAATTGGTACTGATATTGCGTGAGCTGTAATCACTGCACTAGACACAGGTATTAACCTAATTAAAGGAGTTATTAATTGTACAATTGTAGCTTCTGCTACCCAGCCTAACGCAATACGTGCAATAGTCACGCCTAGCTGAACAGCAGCAAGCATTTCATTTGTATTATTAACTAAATTCAGCGCTCGCTTTGCACTATAATTACCCTCATTAGAAAGTTGTTCGAGTCGAGTTTTTCTAACTTTAACAAGAGCAAACTCTGCAGCTACAAAAAACGCATTAACAAAGAGTAAAAATACTATAATAAAAATGTTGATAAATATATTAGACAAATTCATTAATTCAAAATTACCTTAAAATTATATCATCGATTTTACATCATATTCCGTTTTTTTGCAAATTAGTAGACAAATTTAAAAGTCTTATAATATAATTTAGCTATGAAGATTGGCGCTTTTATAATTCCGACAGGTGTCGGGGCAAGTATTGGAGGCTATGCTGGTGATGCAAGCCGTTGGGCAAGAAGATTAGCAAAGAAATTTTTAATCTGACTATCTGTCATATCAACATATGGAA
>JAKSUP010000058.1 GCA_024408905.1 bacterium | reverse complement strand
AGGCGACTTGTTTGAAAAATCAGGTTCAATCACCGGTGGTTCTATCAGAAAATCAGGGTTGAAATTTTCTCAAAAGTCAGATAGTAAAATTGATTCCGTACGAGCTAAATTAAAAGAAATGGAAAATAAATATTCTGCTCTGGAAACAAAACGCACTTCTTTAGAAGATAAATTGGATGATGTTAGAAACAAATATTCATCTTCAACTACAGAATATAACAAAGCCAAACTTGAACTTGCGACTTTGGAAACTAATTTTTCTAACACACAAAACAACATTAATGAAAAACAAGAATTTATTAAAATAACAGAACCTGAAATAACAAAACTTGAAAAAACATTAGATAAATTAGAAGAAAAACATATTGAAATATCTGATAAAATTACTTCGCTTCAAACAGATATTGACGAAATCGAAAAACTTTTAAATGATTCAGATTTGAAAAATTTAAAAGAAAAAACGGCAGGCGTTGAAGCTGAAATTAAGCGTTATGAAAAGAATTTGGCAGATGCTAAAAACGATATCGAAGGACTAAACCAACGTATCAATTTCATTAACACAACAATTCAAAATTATAATGAAACAATTAAACGCACTCTAAATACAAATAAAGATTTGGAACTTGATAAATCAAAATTTGCTGAAGAAATAAAGGGGTTACAGCCTGAATTAAAAACTTTAGAAGAACAAATTGAAGAAATTGCAGAAAAATTAAAAACTCTTGTTGAAGAACGAGATTCAATAAACAACGATTTAGTTAATCTTGAAACCCAAAAGAACTTGAAAAAATCTGAAATTGAAAGAATTGAAGAACAGATTGAATCTTTTAAAGCCAGAAGACGTGAACTTGAACCTCAAATTGAAGAAACAAAAACCGTTCTTGAAGAAGCAGGAGTAAATATTTCAACACTTGAACCCGTTGAAATGTCTATTGAAGAAATCACAAATAAAATCCAAAGACTTCAAAAACGCATGGATGACTTGGGTGCAGTCAATATGCGTGCTTTGGAAGATTATGACAAAGTCCTTTCTCGTCAACAAGAATTGCAAACACAAATTGATACCCTGAGTAAAGAACGCTCAGAAATTCTTGAACGCATGAAAGGGTACGAAGACTTGAAGAAAGAAACCTTCTTAAGAACATACAACTCAATAAATGAACAGTTTAAAGATATTTTCCATAAATTATCAGATGGTGAAGGCACATTGATTTTGGAAAATGAAGAAAGTCCTTTCTCCGGTGGGCTTGATATTGAAGCGCAACCTCGTGATAAGAAAAAACAACGTCTTGCAGGTATGTCAGGTGGCGAAAAAGCTCTGACGGCATTGTCTTTTGTCTTTGCAATCCAAAAACACATGCCGGCACCATTCTACGCGTTTGACGAAGTTGATGCGAGTTTAGACGGTATTAATGTTGAAAAACTTGCACATATTGTTCAGTCACAAGCACAAACGACACAGTTTATTGTTGTAAGTCACAGAAAGCCAATGATTGAAGCCGCAAATCGAACAATCGGTGTTACACAAAAAGAAAAAGGTATCTCTAAGGTTACAGGAGTAAAACTCCGAGATTAGGGGTAAATTAAGGGTAGGGGTAAATCAGGAATGAAAATTTTGAGGTCGCAAAATGGAACCTCAAAATAAAAAGGTAAAAAATACATATAATGAATAGTTTAGCAAATGTTCAAAATTTAATATACGAAATAAGAGGTTATAATGTCATGCTTGACAGTGACCTTGCAGACCTTTATGAAGTTTCTACGAAAAGGTTAAACGAAGCTGTAAAGCGAAATTCCTTAAGATTTCCTGCTCACTATATGTTTCAATTAACAAAAGATGAGTACGAAAACTTGAGGTCGCAAATTGCGACCTCAAGTAAAGCACATGGTGGTCGCCGTTATATGCCTTATGTTTTCACAGAACAAGGCGTGGCAATGTTGTCATCAGTTTTAAATTCAGAAAGGGCAATACAAATTAATATTCAAATAATTGATACATTTGTAAGAATACGACAACTTGCACTTAGCACAAATGATTTATCAAAAAGAGTAACAGAATTAGAAAAATATTTTATAGAACATTCAAAAGATTATAGTGAAGATATGAAAGAAATTCATCAGGCATTGGATTTATTAATGGAAAGAACCAAGCCTGCAAAAGTCGGATTTAAAACAAAATAATCCTCAATAATTTAGAGGAACAGAAAAAGAGAAAGATATTTTAAAATAATAATATGGCAGTAAATAGTATAACAGATTTGAATAATTTAAATAACACAAGCGCCGTACAAAACGCTGAAGTTGACGGTATAGAAATCCTTGTTAATATGGCAAAACAAGGAAAAATTGACCCGTGGAATGTTGATATCGTTGATGTTTATGACAAATATATGATGCACATTTTTCAAGCAAAAGGTCAAAATTTAAAAATTACGGGGCGTACTATTCTCTTTGCTGCTATACTTCTAAAACTAAAATCAAATGTTTTGGAAGGAATCGATGTTCTTGATTTTGAACCACAGCACGAAGAAGATTTTGAATATAATGATGACGAACAAATGTTGGATTATACGGATGACTATATCCCGACAAGTAACGTCATTTCTATCGATGAAGTTCTGCAAAGAAGGACAAGCGTGCGTCTAAACCACAACCGTGTTGTTACATTGAGAGACTTAATCAGACAACTCGAATTTTATGAAATGCTTGATAAAAAAGCCTCTTTAAAAAATGCTCACGAACGTGCTGTAAGGAGAGTTCAAAATTATGCAAGGCTATCTCCTGAAGATATCATCAATCTTGCACATGATGAGTACATAGAACGTGGCGTAGAAAGATTAAGAGCAAACCTTGAAGAAATTCTGAACAGACAAGACAGAATTGAATTAAATGAACTTACTCTATTAGGTATGGATAAGATTAACGCATATATTTCATTGTTGTTCTTAACGGTTGATAGTGATTATGACTTGGAACAAGACGAGTTTTATTCTGATTTATATGTAGTTAAAAGAGAACACATTGAAAGAGAAGTTGAAGAAAATGAAGATAATATTTTTGACGCTGTAAATAATGTCAAAAATGTATTAAAAGGTGAAGAAAATGGAACAGTTGAAATCCAGAATTGAAGCTGTTTTGTTTGTAACAGCCAAAGTTCTGCAAATCGAGGATATAGCAGAAATTCTTGAAGAACAACCGGAAGTTGTTGAAGAAGCTTTACTGGAATTAATTATGGACTATGCTTCAAGAGAAGGTGCTTTAGAAATTGATGATGAAAACGGTTATATTTTACAAGTAAAACAAGAGCATTTGGATATTGTTGAAAAACTTTGTCCTGTAGAACTCAAGCCGGCAGTTTTAAAAACATTGACAGTTATTGCCCTAAAAGAACCTATACGTCAATCATATTTAAAAGATTTACGTGGCTCAAATGCTTATGAACATGTACAGGAACTTGTTGAAAAAGGGCTTATTTCAAGACACAAAGATAAAAACGGACGTTCTTTTAATATTAAAACAACCCCAAAATTTGCAGAATATTTTAAATTAAAAGGTGATATAAGAGCCCTTGTCAAAACTTTAAAAATTGATGAGGGGGTAAAAGATGACGAATAAAGTCCGAAATTGTATTTTAATTTTTATCGGAATTCTTATCCTTGTTTTGGGATTAAATATTTTACAAGATCCAGGACAAAAGTATGCTAAAAAAGGGGATTATTATTTTAAAAAAAATAATCTTATTTTGGCACAAAAATATTATGAAAAAGCTTTTGATGCAGGGTTTAATACTCCCGAAAGCAGGATTTCATACATAAATGCAATAATTAATTCCCCGATAAATACAGACGCTCAAGAAAGACTTGTAAAATTCTTGGATAATACAACAGAAGATAATGCAAAAGTTCAAGCAAAATACTTTTTAGAAAATTTAAAACAAGAAATAAGAAATAAGTATCCGTCAAACTATATTGAACAAGCCCCGTATCATCAAAAAATATTACGCTGGACAACCAGTCCTATTAAATACGGATTTACGTCACAAAACAATTTAGTAATTCCCGAATATTTTAAAAGCGAGATAGATAGTGCCTTTTTGGAATGGGAGAAAGCGACAAATCATCAAATATTATTTGAAATTACTGATAAAAATCCAAATATTTTGATTAATTTTATAGAAAATAATCCTGCAAAGGATGATGAACACAAATTTGTTGTTGCATACACAACCCCGACAATAAATGAAAATATACTGAAACAAATGTCCATAAGTTTTTATTTACGTGATCCACAGAAAAACTATTTTTCAAAAAATCAAGTGTATAATACAGCTGTTCATGAAATCGCACACGCATTAGGTTTTATGGGACATAGTTATAATAAAGAAGATGTAATGTATTTGGCAAAAGATTCAATAGCTGTTTATAATGACAAAAGGGATGAATTAACAACATCAGACATAAATACTATTAAATTGCTTTATAAAATTAAGCCCGATATATCTGATACTATAAGCCCAACCGGACTTTATATTCCATACTTAATTATTGGCAATAACCAAGATATTTTAGATGCAAAATCAAAAGAAGCAAAAAATTATATAAGAAAAGCTCCCAAAATAGCAAGTGGATACATTGATTTGGCAAACTATTTGGCTAATAACCATGAGTATACAAAAGCAATTTACAGTTTGGAAAAAGCTCTGGAATTGTCAAATACAGATGAACTTCGAGGAATGGTATATTTCAATTTGGCAGTGGTATATGCTGAGATAAATAACACTCCAATGGCCAAAAATTACCTTGCAAAATCACAACAAATAAAAGATTCTACAGATATACATTATTTCTTTGCAGATTTATACACAAGAGAGAAAGATTTTAACAAAGCAATTTCAGAATACAAATATTTATTAACATCTGATTCTAAAAATATTGAATACATCATCGGGCTGACAAATATTTATATTAAACAAAAACAATATTTAAAAGCGAGAAAAGTTTTAAAAACATATTTTAGACTATGCCCTGAGCAAAAAAATAATCCACGACTTGACCCTTATGGAATTATAAAAGCATTTCTATAGGAATTATATTTATGAAAAAAACATTAATGTATATTATATTAATTCTGCTTGCAATATCATTGATATTGCCGTTTTTTATAATGTTTTTGATTTCATTAAGTGGTAACGAAAATATTTTTACTGATTATAAAAATATAAATTTAACATTTTTTTCATACAAAAATGTTTTTCATTCAATCCCGATTGTAAAATATTTTTTAAATAGTTTAATTGTTGCATTACTTGCAACAATCGGTCAGGTTGTAGTTTCTGCTCTGGCAGGCTACGGGTTTGCAAGACTAAAATTCAAAGGTTCTGATGCTTTATTTTTTATAATCGTTCTTACCATGATGGTACCGTCACAAGTTAATATCGTTCCGTTATTTTATTTGATGAGCAAACTCCACTGGATAAATACATACCAAGCCTTAATTGTGCCTGCTATTTTCGGAGGTTTTGGTGTATTTATGATGAGGCAATATTTCCTCAGTTTTTCAAAAGATTTGGAAGACGCATCAAAACTCGACGGATGCAATCCTTGGCAAACATTCTATAAAGTCGCAATTCCTTGCGCTGTTCCTGCAATTGCAACGCTTGCAGTATTTACCTTTGTAACTACTTGGAACAGTTTTATGTGGCCTTTAATTGTTACAAATACCGATAATATGAGAACCTTAGCTGTCGGTTTAACAATATTTAAAGGTTCATTCAGAGAAATTACTATGTGGGGCGAACTTATGGCATGCTCGTGCATTTGTTCAATCCCTGTAATAATAGTATTTTTGATTGGTAAAAAATACTTAATTAATAACCCTCAAGCAGGTGCGATAAAAGAATAGCTAAGCTAAAGCTGTCCATTCGCTCATTTTAGCAAAACCACTAAATTCAGCTTCTGAGGTTTTCATAGTACGTTCAGAGACTTTATTACTATAATTTCCTTCAATAATTACGATATCACCGTTTGATTTAACTTCTTTGACAATCGCAACATGACCGTGGGCCGGATCGCCTTTCTTTGTCCAAACTGCAACATCACCAGCTACAGGTGTATACCCTGATGTTTTTGAGGCAAAAACGTCATTACTTTTTGCTTGACGCATTATTTCTTGCGAACTTGCTGTATAACCAAAAGGCGCAGTTTTCCCTTGACCTTTACCGTACAGCCAAGAAATAAAACTTGCACACCAAGCATTTGAATTTGCAGCACCGTTCTTATATTTACGGATTTCAGTTCCGTCATTAGTACCCAGATTTTCCGTAACACCTTTTTCTTTTTCTTCTATTGCAAGTTGAACTGCATTTTGTGTGATATTATTTGTCAATGTCGTTTTTGGAGTATTTGACTTTTTCACGCTTCCATAACGATATGTCGCATTTAGTCCGGAATTACCAAAAGAATATGCCGGTGTATTATTAAATAAATTCTCATAAAAATTGTAATTCCCCCAAGACGGAGTTATCGGAGTTTTTAAATTGAAGGTATTAAAATCATTATAGTTATTATAATCCGTCGTAGTTCTTTTAAAAGTGTCCATATTTGAGGCAAAGTCGTATGTATTGTTAAACGGCTTTTTAAATATAAAGTTCGGGGAAGTATAATTCTGAGAAAAACTAAAATTTGGGAAATTAATATTTGGAAATCCATTCCATTGCAAATTCTGTGTCCATGTACATGATGGATACGCAAAATTAAAACAATTTGCAAATGGATTCAATATAGTCATAGTTCTTTGTATACTCCATATATATAAAGTTCCTATTCTCAAAAAAATTGCCTAAAAAACAACAATATGTAACAATATGTAAACACAAGATTTACACTAAAAATCTTAAATAAATAAACTATATAAAGATAAATATAATACTATCTTTTAGTATTTATTTTTTGCGCAGCACTTATTTCGCCATCTGTATGTTCAATTTTGCCTAATGCATCAAACATATATTGAATATCAAACTGTTTGCTTCTGTCTTGCATTCTGTTTTTTAAATTTGTTTCTTTTGCAATATCAATTATGTTATCCAAATTTCTAAATGAACATTGTCTATTTTCCATATCTTTAGCTAATTCCATTAATTTTTCATCATTTTTAGAAATCCAGTCTTCATAATTTGCCAAGTTTTTTAATTTTGCTTTTGATGCTTCATACAACGTGTTTGCATCAGGATATGTGACTTCTATTATATTTTTCCCAAAACGGCTAAGTATCGCTCTGTCTAAAGCTCCGTCTGTCGGAGTAAAATTAACTGTTCCTATAAAAGTTACATTCGGAGCTTCCTCTTTAAGCCTGTCAAGATAATTTATAAAAATATCTCTCATATCTAATCTGAAAAATCCGTACCCACCACTGGTTTCTTTTAATTTATCTGCAGAGAATATCAGTTGGTCAGCCTCGTTTAATACCAATACATATTCTTTGTCAGGATTTTGCTTTGCAATTTGAAGAGAATCTTCAAATACATTTTCTAATCCTTCCAGCGATTCTCCTATATACCGTTTTTGAAAATCTGTAGCATTAATTTCTTTATATTCGGCATTCATAGATTTTGCATATATTTTTGAAAAAAAGGATTTACCATTCCCAGGATCACCATACA
>JAKSUP010000057.1 GCA_024408905.1 bacterium | reverse complement strand
TACAGTAAATAGGACAGGTAAATCTTTGGAAATGAAAGAAAAACTGATTGAAATTCACACCAAAGAAAAAAGATAATGGCAATCGCACATTTGTGAGTTCAATAAAACCTCCGTATAATTGTAGTATATACAAAGATACGGAGGTTTTTGTATAATGAAAACGATGCGATTTGCGGGAGGTTGTGAATCTTCGCTAATTTTTTATTTTTCTGACATAAAAAGGCGGATTTCTCCCGTAAAGAGAAAAATCCAACCTTTGAAACTCATATAAATATCAAATATTTTGTTAGCAGTAATATGTACTTTTTTACGTCTTTATTAAATAAAAAGTTATTTTTTTACTTCAACCCAAACGTTTCCATTGTTATTGCTTTCAAGACACGCTTCGACAAAAGCAATACCGTCAGCACCTTGATCGACAGTGGGAAAATCAATCATATCCTCGGTAAATGTGCCTTCCTTTTTAGCAACGATACATTCAATATAATTGCGGTATAGGTTACTCATTGCACACATCCAACCTTCCGGATGACCGGAGGGAAGCCTGTTATATCTTGATGCAACTTCGGGGATTACATTGTGTCCTCTGTGAATCTCGTGGGCGGTATTATTTTCATCAATAACGGTAATTTGGTCGGGGGTTCTTTGAAACCATTCAATAGTTCCTTTACTGCCGTACACTCTTACCCTTAAATCATTGTCGTATCCGACAGCAATTTGACTCGACCAAAAGATACCACTTGCTCCGTTATCAAACTCAACCATAACCATATCATTATCATCAAGAACTCTGCCGGGGACTATGATATCCATTTTTGCAAGAACACGTTTTATCTTTAATCCTGTAAATGTGGCAACGGCATTTTCAATATGTGTACCCAAATCACCAAGACAATTTACACTCCCCGAAGCGTTAGGGTTACATCTCCATTCACCTTGTTTGCCACCGTTGTCGTTTTCAAAAGCGAGCCACCCCTGCGGATACTCTGCCATAACCATTCTGACTTCTCCGATTTCACCGTTCTTAATAAGATTATGAGCATATTTTGAGGTAACATAACCCATATATGTATATGTAACCATAAATAAAAGGTCTTTTTCTTTTGCAAGGTTTCTAAGTTCTGCTGCTTGTGCATAGTTTAGAGCAAGCGGTTTGTCACAAACAACATTGATACCATATTCAAGGAAAGTTTTACAAATCTCATAGTGTGTAGAGTTTGGAGTAACTACTACGACAAAATCGATTCCGTCTTCTCTCTCGGATTCGGCTTTTGCCATATACTTATATCCGGCATAGCATCTACTAATATCAATATCGAGAATATCTGCCATCATTGCCGTTTTTTCGCCATCGTTTGAAAAACAACCTGACACGAGTTTTGCCTCGCCGTCAAGAGCTATAGAACGCCTATGTGGATCTCCAATAAACGCACCAGGACCACCGCCAACCATTCCGTAGGTAAGTTTCATTTGTCTGTCCATGTAATTCTTCCTCACTTTTTTATAGTTGTGTTTCTTCGTTACTATCGATAGATTATATACCAGAAAATTCCTTTTGTAAAGAGAAATAATAGTAATTATTTAAACCGAGCAGGGTGTGCATCAGTAAACAATAGTCAATTTTGTTTGTAAACTAAAAATGTTCTTTGTATTGAGCCTATTAAATTATTTGCTGCTTTAAAGACACGGTTCAACAAAAGAATATTGGCGGCACCTGTTCAACGTTGGAAAAATCGATCATATTCTTGGTAAATTTGCCTTTTTTAGTAACAATACCATGATTTTCCAAAGTAAAATATATTGGCAACTTAGTCAATATGCTTTGCTTTTTGCGGTGAGTAGCCATATTTATTTTTAAATTGATGACTGAAATATGCTGCATCTGTATATCCTGAAAGTAACATGGCTTCTGTTACGGTATAAAGACCTGATGAGAGTAATTCTCTTGACCGTTCTAATTTTAAGTTAATAATGTATTTTGCAGGAGAAGAACCATATACCGATGAAAAAATTTTTCTGAAATATTCGGGTGTTATATTACACATTTCGGCAAGTGCAGATATTTTCAGTTCCTCACAGTGGTATTTTTTATGAATGTATGAGACGGCGGGTTTAATGATTTCTGCTTTTTGTCCGTTTAAATAATCGTAATTATACTCTTTTTGCATATTATAAATTATTTCATACAGCAAAGCCTTGCATTTCAAATTATAACCATGCTTTTTTGACCTCCATATTTTTTCTGCACTTTTAAATAATTCAAAAAATTTTTGTGAATCTTTTGTTGAAATAGCAAATGGTTTGAATATAACATTGTCGGATAAATCAAAACTGATTGCAAAACAGTCACCGCTTACTATTTTTGTAACCGAATAATCAGAATTTTTGGGCAGGTATATTATGTCATTTTTTTTAATAGAAATCACTTTTCCGTTCGGAAAAATGTAATCGCTAGAGCCAAAACACTTGAATGCTAATCCGTGACTTGGACGGTTTTTATGTATCGTATCACCACTTCCCGCAGGAACATAACAAGCAAGCGTAATGTTGCATATATTCAAATCGTTTTGTAATAAATCTAACATACGTATCACCATTGTTTATTATAAAATTTTGTTTTGAAAATAGCAAGTAGTTTTGAAAAATTATAGCAGAATATTTTATTTTTGCTAAAATGTATATAAAAGGACGGTGTAATTATTTATGTTTAAAACATTAAATAACGACAGAGCAACGATAGAAAGAAAGTACCATAATTCCGGCGAACCTTTTGATGCATTAAAGAGGTTTAATTATAACGGTTATGAATGCGATTCAAGTACAGGGTTGACAAATGATGAAATAAAGGTAAATGTTGAAATATTGTCACAGAAAATGTCTGATTTACCACACCCTGTAGCAAAGGCAAATATAATTAAATATGTTTTGGAAAACACACGGATTGATATAAACCAAAGTGACTACTTTATCACTTTATATTGTTGTAACAGATTAGCAATTAATTCAGTTCTTTATAGATGGAATGATGAAAAATTCAGTAAAATGCCTGAAATATCAGAGATTATGAATGATTTTAATGATTCAGGTGCCGTTGCTATGTGGCCTGATTTTGATCACGTAGTTCCTGATTGGCAATCCCTTCTTGAATTGGGTTTTGTCGGTATAAGAGAACGTGCAAGAAAATACAGAAAGTTGCATGAGGAAAAGGGAACTCTCACAAAAGACGTTGAGGCTCATTTTGATGGGATTGAAGTCGAATATACCGCTATTATCAAGTTTATTGACCGTTTATATAAATATGCCTTAACTAAAACCCATAATAAGGCAAAGGCTGTTTCTGAATGCCTTAAGAGTATACGTGACGGTGCACCGAAAAATATTTATGAGGCCATGCAAGTAATGTATATTTATTTTATGATTTCCGAATCAGTAGACTTTTATCAGGTACGCTCACTTGGTAACGGTCTTGATAATACACTTTACTCATTTTATAAAAACGACCTTAAAAACGGTACATATACAAGAGATGAAATAAAAGAATTTTTAGGTTATTTTATGTTACAGTGGCAGGCAATAGGAAACTATTGGGGACAGCCATTTTATATGGGGGGTACAGATGAGAATGGCAATACTAAAATAAATGATTTATCATATGACATTATTGATGTGTATGATGAACTTGGTCTGTATAACCCCAAAATACAAATTAAGGCTAATATTAATACACCAAAAAAGTTTTTATATAAAATTTTTGATATGATAAGAAACGGCAAAAACAGTTTTGTTTTTTGTTGTGAACCAGGTATGATAAAGGCTGTAATGGGTTACGGTGCTACCTACGACGAAGCACTTAATATGGATATAAGAGGCTGTTATGAAACAGGTGTCAGAGCCAATGAAGTGTGTACATGTTCAGGTTATGTTAATGCTCTAAAACCTGTATTATTTGTTTTGTATAATGGATATGACACAACTAGTAAAAAACAAGTAGGTATAAACACCGGAGATATAAATGAAATAAAAACTTTTGATGATTTTTATTCTGCCTTATTAAAGCAATGGAGTGCTTTAATTGAAAAGACAATTTTTGTTTCCAGTTCTTATGAAAAGTATTTAGGATTAATAAATCCGTCTTCATTGTATTCGGCAACCATTGAAGGAAGCCTTGAAAAAGGACTTGATGCTTATCAAAACGGTGTAAAGTATAACACTTCTGCTATACTCAATTGCGGACTTGCAAGTATGGTTGATTCTGTAATGGCAATAAAGGAATTTGTGTTTGATAAAAAAGAAATTACTCTTGAAACATTGAGAGATGCACTTGATGCAAATTGGAAAGGATACGAAAAAATCCGTTTAAAAGTTTTAAATAGTAAGCATAAGTATGGAAACGGAGACCCTGATACCGATATGTATGCAGAGGCATTATCAAGATATTTCTGTATGAGGGTTAACAACAGGCCAAATGCACGTGGAGGCGTTTATAAAGCAATTTTACATTCTGCAAGAGAATACGTATGGCAAGGCGAACTCACGCAGGCAACACCTGACGGAAGAAAAGCAGGCGAAGAAATTTCAAAAAATGCTTCACCAAGTGTAGGAATGGATAAACAGGGCGTAACGGCACTTGTTAAATCGGCATTGAAATTAAAGCCTTATATGTATCACGAATCATTTTGTCTTGATGTAATGTTACATTCATCTGCCGTGACAGGTAATGAGGGTCTTAAAATAATGGATTCACTGCTTAATTTGTATATTAAAAATGACGGTATGTCAATACAGTTTAATGTATTTAATGCGGATACCCTTCGTGATGCACAGAAAAATCCTGAAAAGTACAAAAATTTACAGGTGCGTGTATGTGGTTGGAATGTTCTTTGGAACAACCTTTCAAGAAAAGAACAAGATGCCTATATTTGTAGGGCGGATAATATACAACAATAAGTTAAATTATGAATATTTTATCAAGAAAACATTGTATTATCGGCGAATCGCCTATTTGGAACGAATTTGACCAAAAACTTTATCAAGTGAACGGTTACGGTGCTAATGAAGTATGCATAATTGATATAAGAACAAAAGAAATAACTGTTAAAAAATACGATTTTTCTATTTTGGCTATTTCATTTGATAAGCAGGGCAGGATGATTATTTCTTGTAAAGACGTTGCCTTTTATCTTAATTGTGACGGAACACGTGAAGAATTATACGACACATCTGAATATTCAATAAGATATGGAAATGATGCCAAAGTAGGTCCTGATGGCAGATACTATATAGGAACGCAAAGCCGTAAACGTATGGGAATAGATAATTCTATCGACGGCAAACTTTACAGCATAGACAAATCAGGGAAAGTAAAAGTTGTAATTGATAATATGATTTTATCAAATGGATTTGATTGGTCTATGGATGAAAAGCGATTCTATCATACTGACAGTGATACAGAATATATCAAAGAATACTTGTTTGACAAATTGACCGGAAGTTGTGAATACACAGGAAGAAAAATTAAAGTTGATGGTATTGACGGGTTTACAATAGACATACAGGATAATATTTATGCTGCCTGTTGGGGAAGAGGACATATTGCAGTTGTTGATACAAAAGATATGATTATTAAAAAATATATTAAAGTTCCTGCTAAGGTTACTACAAGTTGTGCTTTTGCGGGGGAAAATATGAATAATTTGGTTGTTACAACTGCAACACTTGATACAGATATAATTGGGGATTCTCTTGCAGGATACACTTTTATTTGTGAAAATGATATAGTAGGCAGAAAACCCTTTCTGTTTGGTTGAATATTTTTGATTGAAGGTATAAAAAATGAATAATAAAAGTTTGAAAACTATCGCTTTGGCTATTATTAATATGGCGTTATTCGGGTCGCTTTTCCCATTTATAAAAATAGGATATTCGGCGTTTAACGTTAACACATCAAAGGTTTCGGATATTTTAATGTTTGCTGCAATGAGATTTACTATATGTGGTGGACTTCTTTGTGTATTAAGTTTTATAAGAAAAGAAAAAATGGCAAAATCCAAAACAAAATCGTTTTTGAGTATAACTTTCATGGGACTTTTTGCAATAGTGTTGATATATAGGACTTAGTTTGACCGATAGTTCAAAGACAGCACTTTTAAAACAACTTGGTGTATTGCTTTATGTTTGTTTTGCGTTTTTGTTTATTAAAGATGAAAAGTTTAGCATTTATAAAATAATAGGTGCGTTAGTCGGATTTTGCGGAATAATAGCGATTAACTATAGTGCAGGCGGAGACATAAAGTTTACAATCGGAGATTATTTGATAATAGCGGCATCTTTTTGCACAGTTGTGGCGAGTATTTTAACAAAAAAGGTTGCCCAAAAGAATTCATCATTTTGGGTTGTGGGAATTTCACAATTAACGGGCGGAATATTGCTGTTCATAATTGGAATTGTTTTGGGCGGTAGGTTACCGAAATTTTCAACAAAAGCGATATTTGTTTTTGCATACATATGTATAGCCTCCATAGTCGGATACTGCTTATGGACTTATTTGCAAAAAAACGGAGACCTTTCGAAATTGTTTATAATAAAATTTGCCGAGCCGTTGTTTGCCTGTATTTTTGGTGCAATACTACTTGGGGAGGATATACTTAAACTGCAATATTTGATTGCATTCATACTAATATCTGTTGGTATTGTTTTGGGCAATAAGAGTGAGGTTAAAGTAAATGAAAGGACTAATATCTGATATAAAGCGTTTTGCCGTTCATGACGGTGACGGAATAAGAACAACGGTTTTCTTTAAGGGCTGTCCGCTTAAATGTGTTTGGTGCCATAATCCTGAGGGCATAGATTTTAAACCACAGATAGCATATTACAGTAATAAATGTATCGGTTGCGGTGAATGTGTTGAGATTTGCCCTAACAAAGCACATAAATTGGAAAACAGAGTACATACTTTTAACCGTGATTTGTGTGTCGGTTGCGGTAAATGTGCCGATGTTTGTCTTGGAAATGCATTGACGTTTTATGGAAAAAGCGTAACTGTCAGTGAACTTATGCCTTTATTGCTTGAAGATAGAGAATTTTATGAAAATTCGGGCGGAGGAGTAACTCTTTCTGGTGGAGAATGTTTAATGCAGGCTGACTTTTGTACAGACCTTTTAAAACAACTTAAAAAAGAGAATATACACACAGCGGTTGATACCTGCGGTTTTGTACCAAGGGCAGCAATAGATAAGGTCATTGATTATACAGATATATTTTTGTATGATATGAAGGCTTTTGACCGTGATGTACATATAAGATGCACAGGACAACCAAATGATGTTATACTCGACAATCTAAAATATATTGACGGTAAAAACAAAAAAACAGAAATCCGAATACCGTTTGTACCACAGTATAATGACAGTCAAATAGAGAAAATTTCTGATTTTATAAAAACACTTAAAAATGTTGTCAGAGTCCGTGTTTTGCCTTACCATAACTATGCAGGTTCAAAATATGAAAGTTTGGGTATAAAAAATGCATTACCGAGTAATCTGCCTGATGAAAAACAGGTAGAACAGGCACAGAATTTGTTTAATTTTTTAAGTTGAATTTTAATTGTATAACAGCAAAAAAAGTAAGGTGGAACATATTTGGTTCCACTTTGCTTTTTATTTGGCTGATCAATATTTTTGTTTTGTTTCTTTCTTTTTTT
>JAKSUP010000056.1 GCA_024408905.1 bacterium | reverse complement strand
AGTGCAATTTTAGCAGTTAGTTCTGAAATAAATGAACTGAATCAAAAGAATTTTATGGGAAAGGTTGCAATGGTATTGTTTCAATACTAAAAGCTTTTGGTGAACAAACAAACATGGTTGTCAAAAGATTCCGTCCGAAAGAAGGGGAAAAACAGAAAGAATCCCTCAAAGAAGTATCTGCACTTCTTGCTTTAATTGTAAATGATGTCATTATGAACGGTATACAAAGGGGGCATATTGCATATAAAAACAGAGAGGGTGATTATTTTATTATATCTGAAAAAATACAGGGACAAAAACCAGATCCACAAAGTAATCAATTTAATGATGCAAATTTAAGTCAAATGGCGACTGTTTTAGCAAAACTAGATACGCCGGATGTATACTGGAACATGAAAAAACCATTTAAAACACCTCGTAAAAACTCACTTTTAATGCATTATGATTTAAAGCCGGGAAACGTTTTAATTTCTCCGGATAACTTTGGTGTTATTGATTTTGAGTATCTTGATTTTATTAATATCCCAAGATTTAAAGTAAAAAAAGAAAAGAATTGGGGAATAATTACCAATTATTCAGATATATCCGGTATCCCATCAAACTTAAGAAATTTTGAATATAGAACTTTACTTCCGTATCTAATGAAATTAGAACCACAAGAAGCAAATAAATTATTTATCCAATATCTAAAACATAAAAGTGATTATTACAATGATTTAAGTATTGAATACCCTCGCGATAAACATTATTCGAAAATTATAAAACTTCAACAAGCGCATTATAATGTATTACGTAAACCAACTAAAGATGTTATTAAAACCGAAGCGATAAAAATCCAAATTGCAAGATATTTATACCTTTTAAGTACTCATGCCCACGGGGAAAAGACGGAAATAAACTTAAATGAAATCAAACAATATATTATCAACGCACAAAAGTTTTTTGAAAATCAGTATAACTTTTGTTGTAATCCAAACGAAAAAACATATTTTATGGACTGTATTGAATTAATAAATGTTTGGAGGAATATAATCCCAATTATCAACAGCAATAAAATAGAAGAATTGGATTACTATAAAGATATTTCAGGGTGCAACAACAACGATAATAGTAACAAATCAATAAAAACTACATATACGGACAAACACATACCAACGCTTGACGAAAAGGTAGCCGGATAATGCAAATAATAACTACACTGTACCAAAATAATGCTATTTATAAGACAAATTCTCAATGTATGAATTATAAAAAAATTGCTTTCAAAGCTAACCCTACTATTCCAAAATACATTGATCAATTAGCAAAAACACATTCGAATAAGATAACTACATTTGTTTCAGATTTTGACGGAACTATTAGAAATTACTATACAAATTCTATTCCAAATGACACTCAAACTGCCTTTAAAAAACTTATAAAAATCGGAGTTCCGGTAATAATTGCAACCGGACGAGTAAGTAAAGAATTAAATTTAATCAAAGATTTTCTGGAAATTCAGCCGGAATATTATATATTGGGTCACGGATCACATGTAGCAGATAAAGAGGGGCAACTGTTATATAGCAAAACTCTATCGAGGAGTCAAGCCCAAGCCATAATAAACTATGGAAAAAAATACAAACAACTTCATCCGCACACAAAAATATATATTAAAGGAAAAGATTTTATTGAAGAAATAGAGAATAGTAATAATATTGATTTAAACAATGTCTATTTAGTAATGTTTAGAGAACCACAATCTACCTCTTATCAAACCATAATGCCTATGTATAATAGTCTTCGTTATAATCTGACAAATCAGGGATTAAATATATTTACATCATCCCCAAGATGTTGCGAAATTATTAATAGTAATGTAAATAAACAAATTGCATTATCTACTCTTGCAGAGCAGATAAGTTTAAAAATACCAAATGTTGCCTTTATCGCAGACGGAAATAATGATATTGACCTAATGAATTTTATCAGAAATCATAATGGAGTTTCTATTAGTATGGGAAATGCGTCTCCTGAATTATTATCATGTGCCGAATATACAACAGACCGCATAACTGATTCAGGATTTGCGAAGGCAATAGATAATATTGTCAAACTAAATTCAAAGTTAACATATTAAATTTATGAGAAGCTACTTTTATAAGAGTTAGTACATAATATTAATTCCATCAATATTACTGTTTCTAAAAGGTTTATGCCTATCTTTACGAAAATCTATACTTTGTTGTTCCTGCATAACTCTTGAATTAATTTCCTGCTGAAGCTCTTTAGCATTCGCTACATTTAATTGATTAAAGATATTATTTTTTTTCAAGGTTAACAGAAATTTATAAAAACCATCTGTTTCTCCGACATCTTGCCATATGTCTGTCATTATTATTTTAGGATTATTTTGCTGATGCTCAGAAAACCAATCCTTCATTTTAGAACATACATATTCTATAGATTTCCCAAAATCATACATCTCTACATCATCTTTCTTTATTGGATTACTTCCGGATTTTAGCTCTTCAAGCATATGTTCCATCACATCTTTGCTAAAATAACAACATCCGGTATTTACTATATTTTTCCCATCAATTGCATGTTGACAAGCGATATCATAAGAAGGTTTTTCCATGAACTCTTTTATAATACCCTTGTCATTTAATAATACTATTCCATATCTCGAATCAACTTCTTTGGGTGTTCTTTGTGCGCAAAGCACAGCACAATGAACGGTTTTGTCTTGAACTGTATCTAATAAATCATCTCTCAATTTATCAGTTACTCCGCAAAACACACTATCACCACTACAAATAACCGTATCCTTAATAGGATTGCCTGCCATATAATAATCAATAATACCACCTAAAGAACCATTCGGCTTATCAGACAACAAAGGTTGTACCCCTTCATTATCAATAAAAGGTAATGACAACATCATAACAAAATCAAGCGCATAGAAAGGATTTTTTCCTGTCGGAAGCGGCATATTTATTTTATTGTAGTCCCCAATTTTATGTGCAATCTTAAAACGAGACCCCGCACCGGCAGCAGGAATGAAAAAATTTGCATCAATTTTAGACAGATTTTTACAAAATGGCAATATTTTCTTATTGAAATGCTTTAAAACGGTATCAACAGTCTTTTGACCATTATTCTGTTGAGATAACGGAACAAAACAAGCCTTAAACTGTACATTATTCATATTCAATGAATTTATATCACAAGTACGCATATTAATATAAAACTTATAAAAAAATTTTTTGACTTAAATAAGCACTAAAATCACAAATCATTCATCTTAAGTCATAATATTTTATTTTTATCAAAATTTTCCTTAAAAACCAAAATATCAAAGTTAAAAAACAATGGGTTTAAATAACTTGACAATACATCTTTACCATGTATGATAACTATTGTTCGAGCACTTAGCTCAGGGGTAAATGAAATCCCGAAAGTTAAGCAAACTACAAAAAGGGCGCTTAGCTCAGTTGGTAGAGCGTCTCCCTTACAAGGAGAGGGTCATAAGTTCGAGTCTTATAGCGCCCACCATAAAAAGAGGATAGGATTTTTCCTAATCCTCTTTTTATTTTGCATAAATTGTCGAATTAAGAATTTATGACCCCAATAAGTTCGAGCAAGCCGAGCAGAGGCACGAACAGATGTGAGAGGCGAGCTGTTTTGTGTCAGAAAGTTTGAAAACAAAAACTACATTCACAAAACTATTCCATTATGCTTGACTATGTAGCTTAATGTCATATAATAAGCATACAGAAGATCTTTATATTATTTCAGTTTAAACGTATAAATTTTTACTTTTTTTGTACGGCGCATGGGATAAATTAATTTAGGTATGAATAAAATATTAAACATTTTTATAAAACAGGATAAATCCACACCGAGTCACACGTCATACAATATATTCGGCATAAAATTAAGATTGCTAAAACCTTCTATAAGAAAAGAAAGAGCTAAAGCTGCTCTGTTTTACCATTCTTTTTCGAATGCAAGCGACATACCTCCTGCAGAAGGGAATTTAAGACTAATTCAAAAAGCTAACGCAAAATTTTTAAAGATTTTCGATGAAATATGTACAGAACACCAATTACAATACTGGTTAGATTGGGGAACTTTGCTTGGTGCCATAAGACACAAAGGATTCATTCCGTGGGATGATGACCTTGACATCGCAATGCCAAGAGATTCGTACAACAAGCTTATTCAACTTTTCAAAGACAACAAAATAACAAATTCTGACATATATTTGGAATTTGAAAATAACAATTACAACAAATGTTTTATTAAACTCGGTTATAAAGCTTCTAAGAATTTATTTATAGACATTTTCCCATACGATTATTATTACAAAGCTACCGATGATAATGAAAAATTTGAAATTTCAAAAACATTAAGAAAGAAAATTAAGAAAAACTTTTTTAAAAGTCATTCGTCAGTAGAAGAAATTACGGAATATTTCAGACACATAACAAATAAAGATATTTTAAAAAATAATAATATTGATATTGCTGTTAAGCCATCAGTATTTGCAGGGTTAGATTATCCCCATCCTCTAACAAATTGGGTATATGATTGGGAAAATATATTTCCTTTACAAAAAATGGAATTTGAAAACTTTAATCTTTCTGTTCCAAATGATACAGACAAAGTGTTAAAAAATATGTTCGGGAACTATATGGAAATTCCAAAGGATGCTTATCCAAGACATACGAGTTATGTAGATATTGATGAACAAGAAAAAATATTTTTAGAGGAATTCGTTGATGGATAGTAATATAAAACAGATGAAACATTTTATAGTTGGGCCTGTCGAAATGTATCCTTGTTCAAAGGCTATATACCAAAAAGGTTATTCATATTTTCGTACCGAAGAATTTGGGAATATGGTAAAGAAAAACCTAACACGTTTATCAAATTTAATAGGTAATAAAAACGAGAACTCTTTGATATATCTGACAGCCTCAGGTACAGCTGTTATGGAAGCAACTATTGAAAATTGCGTTGATGAAAACGATAAATGTTTGGTTATAAATGGTGGCACTTTTGGGAAAAGGTTTTGTGAATTATTAGAACATCACGGAAAAAATTATACCTCAATAAATTTAGAATTTGGTGAACAGTTAACTTTTGGCCACCTCGCTGATTACAATAATAAAAATTATTCAATGTTGTTTGTAAATCTGCACGAAACTTCTAACGGACAACTGTATGATATAAATCTGCTTTCAGATTTTTGCAAAAGAAATAATATGATGTTGATTGTTGATGCAATAAGTACGTTTTTGGCAGATGAATTTGATATGGCAAAATTCGGAATTGATGTTACAATCATTAGTTCACAAAAAGGGTTATGTATTTCTCCGGGGCTTTCGTTTATTTCTCTGAGCCAAAGAGTAATTGATAAAATTAAAAAAGCACCAAAATCTAATACTCGATACTTCGATTTTAAAGATTGCTTAATAAATATAGAAAGAGGCCAAACGCCTTACACTCCTGCCGTAATGATTATGTACGAATTAGATGCAATTCTTGATTATATAGAAATTTCCGGTGGAAAAGAAAAATGGCTGGAAAAAATTAAAACAAAATGTGATTATTTTAGAAAAAATATTAAAGATCTTGGGTTAAAATTCCCTACAAGCTACAATTTATCAAATATGTTAACCCCTGTTATATGTGATGATGTAAAAGCATCACAAGTCGTAAAACTTTTGCGTGACAAATACGGTTTATGCGTCAATCCTTGTGGAGGAGCGTTGGCAGATAAAATGTTCAGAGTTTCACATATCGGTAATACAACAATTGAAGATATTGATATCCTTTTGGACAAAATGTCCGTCATAATAAACAAATTAAAAAATGAGGAACTTGTGTATGATAGGAAATAAAACAGTTGTTTACACTTCAGGAACTTTTGACATGTTGCACATCAATCACTTAAAAATGATTGAATATGCAAGAGCATTGGGAGATATCTTAATCGTTGGAGTCAATACAGACGAACTCGTTGCAAGCTATAAGTCAGAGCCGATAATTCCGTTTGAAGAAAGAATTGCTTTGATGAAAGCAATAAAAGGCCCTGATATTGTAATTCCTCAACGCTCATTGGATCATACAGATAAAGTTGCAAAACTCAACTTCGATATATTTGTTGTCGGAGATGATTGGACAGGAAAGTATGATTATCTGAAAGAACAAGGCGTTCAAGTTGTATATTTCCCTTATGGTGCCGGTATAAGTTCATCAAATTTAAAGAAAAGAATTTATGAAAAATATGAAAAAATGCAACAAAAGGCAAATTCACACTTAGATAGCGTTGGGGATATACAAGAAAACAAGAAAAAGAGAAAATAGATTTCAATAAATTGTTTTTTCAGTACAAAATCATTTGAGGAGAATGCACAATGATATTGGTAACAGGTGGAGCCGGATACATTGGAAGTCATTGCGTAATGGCTTTATTAGAGGGTGGTTATGACGTTATAATTTTTGATAATTTATCCACAGGACATATTGAAACTGTTGAAAATTTAAAAAAATACGGTAACGTAACTTTTTATCAAGGAGATTTGTTAGATAAAAGCTCACTGGATAATGTTCTTTCAAACAAAAATATTGACGCTGTGATACATTTCGCAGCTTTTTCGCAAGTTGGCGAATCTGTTAAAAATCCGGAGAAATATTATATTAATAATGTTTGTGGAACTATCAACCTTTTATCAGCTATGTTAAAGAATAACATTAAAAAAATTGTGTTTTCATCAACTGCTGCGACATACGGAGAACCACAATATATTCCGATAGATGAAAACCATCCACAAAATCCGATTAACCCATACGGGCAAACAAAATTGATGATTGAACATATTATGGATGATTATGACAAAGCCTATGGCTTAAAATCCGTAAGACTCAGATACTTTAATGTCGCAGGTGCAGATAGTAATTCTCGCATAGGCGAATGGCACAATCCTGAAACACATTTAATTCCTAATATTTTAAAATCAACTTTCAACAATGGCAAAACATTTGAAATGTACGGGGATGATTATGACACAAAAGACGGAACTTGCGTAAGAGATTACATAAATATTGAGGATTTAGCAAAAGCCCATATACTGGCACTAAAATATCTTGAAAACGGTGGAGAAACAAACTTCTTTAACCTCGGCACAAAAGACGGAAACTCTGTAAAAGAAGTTTTTTCTATGTGTGAAAAAGTTACAGGACAAAAAATACCGGTTAAACAAATGCCAAGAAGGGCCGGAGACCCTGCAAGTTTAGTCGCAAATAATTCAAAAGCTAAAAATATATTAAACTGGATGCCTGAAAAAACATTAGAAACAAGTATTAAAACTGCCTACGTTTGGGAAGATAATTTACAAAAAATACTTAAATAATTCCTTTTTGAATTGCAAAAACAACAGCTTGCACTCTATTATGAACATTTAATTTTTCATAAATATTTTCCAAATGTGCTTTGACAGTATGAGTACTGATAAATAATTTTTTAGATATCTCAGTATTATTAAATCCTTCTTTTAATAACTGAAGAACATCAATTTCTCTTGCCGTAAGATTAAATAACATCTTTAACCTTTCTCAAAAAAATCATCCTATACAACTATAATATCAAACATTCAGTATGTGATTTTAATGTATTTTCCAATTAGCAAGTTTTTTGTAACATTTTTTATGGATATTCTTAATATTATAAACATT
>JAKSUP010000055.1 GCA_024408905.1 bacterium | reverse complement strand
TTTGAATACCAATTACTTGACAAAGGCGACAGAACATCTGATAAATTATTTGAAGAAGGACAAAATCTTATCAATAATGCAAGAAAAGATCCTACATTTGCAAGTGTTTACACTTCATTTACGGCTTCATTACCACAAGTTGTTATTAATGTTGATGAAGAAAAGGCAATGGCCCAAGGAGTATCAACAGCCGAAATATATGCAACACTTGCTGCTCAATTCGGTGCAACATATATTAATGACTTTAATAAGTTCGGTAGAGTATTCCGTGTATTTATGCAGGCTGATGCGCCATACAGAATGCAAATGGATGATTTGAACGGAATTTATGTAAAAAATAATCTTGGCAAAATGCTGCCAATTACATCTGTTGTGACAACACAAAAAATAGTTGGTCCGTATTGTTTGACAAGGTTTAACATGTATCCTTCAGTTACAATAAACGGTAACCCTGCAGAAGGAATCAGTTCAGGTAAAGCCATGAAAGAAATGGCGAAATTATCAAATAATATATTACCTCGGGATATGGATTTCGCATGGTCAGGAACATCATTGCAAGAAGAAAAATCATCAGGACAAATTGCTCCGATATTAGCTATGGCACTGACTTTTGTATACTTATTCTTGACTGCTTTGTATGAAAGTTGGACACTACCGATTGCCGTACTAATGGTATCACCTATCGCATTATTCGGTGCAATGTTTTTCCAATATGTCACAGGGTTAGCTCTTGATATATATGCACAAGTCGGTTTAGTTATGTTAATTGGTCTCAGTACAAAACAAGCTATTCTTGTTGTTGAATTTGCAAAAGATGCAATGGAAAAAGAAGGAAAGAACTACCTAGATGCCGCTATGCAAGCAGCAAAGCTTCGATTCAGAGCTGTAATGATGACAAATATCGCATTCATATTAGGACTGCTGCCTCTGGTATTTGCACACGGTGCCGGAGCAGGCAGCAGACATTCTATTGGTATATCAGTATTCGGCGGCATGCTGGCTGTTGCATTCTTCGGAAGCATATTAGTACCTGCATTTTTCGTTGCAGTGAATGTTTTAAAAGAACGTTCGGCAGACTACATTAGCACTTTAAGGAACAGAAGAAAATGAGAAAAAAGAAATTTCTTATTATATTTTTAATAACATTTTTAATACTGCAACAATGCTCATTTGCAGCGTTTTGGCATAATAAAAATGGTGAAAAAATTGATATAGGAAACTCTATACAAAAAGAAGAATACCCTGAAAGTGAAGATGTCGAACCCAAAAGAGAACAAAAAGTTATTCAAGGTGGGATTGAAGAAGTTATAGATGTTAATTTGGATGACTGTATTAGGTACGCCTTGGGGAATAATCCACGAATACAATCAGCACTCCAAGATATATTTGCTTCAGATGCCAGAGTAAAACAAGCGTGGTCAGCATTTTTCCCTCAATTCAATTGGCAAACCGGTTACACCAGAATACGTCAACTGCAATTGTCAGATGCTATAGGCTCAACTCTTGTTTATAATTATTTCTTACTTGGACAAATTTCAGCATCACAATTGCTATATGACTTTGGTGTAACGCAGAATTTGGCAACAATAAGAAAATTAGATAAGCAAGGTTATAAAATAACTTTAACCGGAACAGTTAATGATGTTGTTTGCGAAGTAAAAGATGCATACTACAACCTTCAATATAATATTGAAGCAAAAAAAGTTGCCAAAGAAATGGTTGAAAGATATGAATCATTTTATAACCAAGCAAAAGGTTATTACATTGCAGGAATTGCCCCAAAAGTTGATGTGACAATTGCAGAAGTTAACTTAAGCAATTCTAAACTTATGTTAATACAGGCCGATAATGCCGTAGAAATAGCTATGGCCAGATTAAGTAATGCAATGGGACTCCCTTATGCTAACAAATACAAAATATCAGACAATTTAAGATACAATCCTTGTAATATTACATTGGATGAAGCAATAAATATTGCGAAAGAATCTCGCCCTGAGTTTCAACTTGCAGATGTAAGGCTTGAAGCATCCAGACAAAATATTCAATTAATGAAGAAAGCGATATTTCCGACTATAACAGTAGAAGGTCAGTACCAAATAGGTGGTGGAAATTGGACCTCAAATTACGGTTATAATTTCGGTGGGTACTTGAACTTCCCTACAATAAACGGAATGTTGGTAAAAAACCAAATAAAAGAAGCAAAAGCTTTGTATTCTAAAGAACAAGCAAACACTACTAATACAAAGAACAACATTTATTTTGAAATTCAACAAGCCTATTTTTCCATGATTGAAAAGAAAAATTCTATACCAGTAGCTTACTTAGGTTCAAAACAAGCTAAAGAGAATTATGAACTTTCATATGGCAGATATAAAGTAGGTGTTGGCAATCCGGTTGAACTAAAAGAAGCGCAAGTACAATATCAAAACGCCATGCTAAAATACTACAATTCTTTATATGAATTCAATTCTGCCAGAGCGTACTTAGAAAAATACATCGGGAAAAATTTATCTGACGGCGAAGTATCACTTGATTTAAATCAAGATAATAAAAAAACAAAAAAGAAGAATAGCAAAAAAAATAAACAATCATAGTATATTTAATGTATTGAGTGATATTCGATATTAATATATAATCGAGTATATAGGAGAGTTAAATAATGTTGCCAATTATAACCGAAGAAGTTTCAACAGAATTATTTTCAGAAGTATTCCAAGATGTACAGGCTTGGAGAAAAAATATGGTTCAATATTTAAAAGAAGAAAATCCTGAAATCAATACAGCTATACTTGAAGTTGCTAAGTATGATGAAGGAATAGATTTAAAAGCTGTAGCGTTAGGCGCTTACCTTTCATACAAAATGATTGAGAATGCTGCTGATGCCGAAGGCGTTACTTTTGAAGAATAATTTCGTCCGTTAAATCTGTTGTTTGAGAGAGTCGTTCAGCAAAAAATGTTGAAATTATTGGAATTATAATATAATATACTCCGGCAAGTATTAACGTTGGTTTGAGGATTTTTATTCCATTAATTTGTTTTTGTAAATTGTGGTCATTTTTGTTTATTTCAGAATATTTTTTTATAAAATTCTGTGTATGCTTGTCTGTTAATTTGTTTATTGTATAAGCTGATAATATCGACAATGCCGTTGAAATACCGGCATTAAAAATTAATGGATTTTTACGTTCTTCTTTGATTTTTTTGCTGGATTTTGTTGTTGCGATAAATGTAGTAGTTGTTATTGCATCGGTTAGTGCCATCATATGCAATGGAAAATTTGTTTCTTTATTTTTATTTGCAAAATCTTGTATAAATTTTTTATCAATTAATTTTCCGATTTTACCGGCTAAACCGTCGTTTTTGCCTTTAAAATTTATATTTGAATTATTTTTTTCTTTTTTATTTACAATGTTATTCATCACAAAAGGCACACCTAATGCCGTTAATATAGCCTTAGGACAAGCTACTAAAATTCCTAAACCCAACTTAAATAATTCGGTCGCTAAATTATAGGCTTTCGAATCAGTCAGAGCCTTATTTTCTTCCTTCAAAGAAGCTATCGTAGTTTCTTTTAAGTATTTGGACGGGTTCGCATCAATTTTTTTTACAGATTTTGCAAAAGGCAACGATATAGCAAGAGTAACCAAGTAATTTATTGTAGACGAAGATAGGGCCTTAGATATTGCGTATTTTTTGTTTTCTTTGTCAGTTTTTGGAGTAGCTAAAATTGATAACGGTCTAACCGTTGAACCTAGCACGAAGGCTGTTGTTCCTGCGAATAAATACCCGTTATCAGCCACAAATTCAAGAAGTTTTTTTACCCCTTTATTTGAATATACACCTTTAAACGATGTGTTATTATAAAAAGAATTTACTTTCATCTATGTTTATTAGATAACATAAATATGATTAACATTAAACTCGGTAGATGGAAAAAAATTGAAATAATCATATATTTTGCGATTGTACTTGCAATAATTATTAATGCAATAATCGCAAAAGACTATTGGGTAGCAGTTGTCGCATCAATTTGTGGCATAACATATTCAGCACTTGCAGGAAAAGGCGTTCCTTTGTGCTATCTGTTTAGTATAACAAGTGCAGGTTTTTACAGTCTATTGGCATACCAAAATGCTCTTTGGGGAAATTTGTTGTTAAATGCAGGTTACTACATACCAATGTACATCTGGGGTTACATTCAATGGAAAAAAAATCTTTCAGAGAGTGATGGAACTGAAATTATCAAAGACAGACTTTCAAATATAACCAGACTAAAAATGCTTGGCATTGCAACTATAATAATCATTATTTCGTCTATAATTTTATATAAATTTCATGGCTCACACCCAATTTTAGACAGCATCACAACAATCATTTCGCTTTTCGGAATGTATTATACCGTTAAGCGCTGCATCGAACAATGGATGGCATGGATGATTGTAAACTCTTTATCTTTATTAATGTGGATAAAAATTATGATTGACGGAGCGAAAGCATACTCTACAATCGCAATGTGGGCAGTATATTTATTCTTTGCAATCTATTTTTATATACAATGGGACAAAGAAATCAAACTTAACAAAAATTCAAAATAAGTATTAATAATTGGATTTACATTGTATAATGATTCCAATTAATGTGTGTATTATAAGGAGTTATATTATGAGAATCAGCCCAATCAATAGCATTTTGACAACCGAACAAAAAATCAACACTAACAAAAAATTTAATTTGTTTTACAGTACCCCAATCAATAATACAATAAACGATACCGTTTCTTTTAAAGGGAAACCCATAGCAAATATAATAAATGTACCGTTGGACAAAGCAATATCTGTAGGAAAAAGCCTTTCTACATCTACGTCAGGTCACAGAGCTCCATATTTAAGTGAAAACTTTACAAAAGGAATTGTTGAACTTATAACACTTGGAGCAGGCGCTTATGCAATAAAAAAAGCGTTTGATAAAGGGCAATCACCAAGGATGTTAATTGGTGGTGATACAAGACAAGCTTCTCGTGAATCATTGCCGGAAATTTCAAAAACTCTACAAAAGATGGGAGTAAATGTTCTAAACATAGAAAAGCCTGTACCGACACCTCTTTTAGCAATGGCAGCAAGAGATTATGGAGTAGATTTGGCAGTTTTAATGACAGCAAGCCATAATTCTTGGCAAGATGGTGGATACAATCTTGTTACAAAAGCCGGAGCAATTGCCCCAAGTAACGTAACACAAAGCGTCGCTAACAAAATGGTTGATTATGCCCAGATGGGTAAATATTTTGACAACGTCAATTCTTATGGCAAAGAAACAAAAATATACCCTTATGAATTATATAAAAATAACCTCGAAAAATCAGGTTTAATAGACTGGAATAAAATTAAAAAATCCGGTTTAGTTGTATATTATGATGCACTAAATGGTACCGGACAATACGTAATGCCAAAATTACTTGAAGATTATGGTATAAACTACGTTTCTGTGGAATCATCCGGACAAGAAGGACCAAACCCAACGGATAAGAATCTGGGAATGCTTAAGGAATCTGTAAAACAAAACGCAGGTCATACTTTTGATACCCCAAAATTAAAAATAGGTTTATCTAATGATGGTGATGCTGACAGATTTGGAGTTGTTGACGAAAACGGAAACTTTGTCAATGCAAATGACGTTATTCTATTGGTTGGCTACCACTTGGCAAAAAATAAAGGAAAAACCGGTGCTATCATAAGGAGTCAAGCAACATCTAAAATGTTAGATGTGCTGGCAGATAAATATGGTCTGGAAAAATACGAAACTCCTGTTGGATTCAAGTACATCGCAGAAGATATTATGAAACTAAGAGAAAATGGAAAAGATATTCTTGTTGCAGGAGAAGAATCAGGTGGTTTGACTGTTAATGGACATATTCCTGAAAAAGACGGTATTATTGCATTATCGCTAATTATGGATTTAATAGCAACAGAAAGCAAACCTCTTTCTGTTATCCTTAACGATTTAAAATCAGAACTTGGCGTAACATATTTAATCGACAATTTTAGCAAAAAAGTTACTGATGACAATGCTAAAAATGAAATCATGCATAAATTCGAAAAATTATATAATGGTGCAATAACAGGTGATGTTAAATTTGGACCAGAACACAGAATTGATACACAAAAGACTTATGCTCTCAGAAAGAGTATGGAAGACTATCGTGAAGGTGGAGACGGCATTAAATTAATTCTTACAGACGGTTCTACCGTACTTTTGAGAAAAAGTGGTACAGAGCCTTTGATAAAATGCTATATAGAAGCTTACGGAAAAACGCCTGAAGCAGCAGAAGAAAACAGAAAAACCTTACACGATATTGTTGATAGATTTATTTTTGCAGAAAACTAATAAAGATTCTAAGGGTATAATTTATCGTTAAAAATGAGAAAAATGTAATTGCAGCAGGTTGTTTTTGTTAGACTGAAAATTGCTTTGTGTCGGAGTTTTATCTAACTTCCCTCAAAGTGAGAAATATGTGATTAGAATTTTTAAATTTAACTATTTTTAACGGTTTTTACCGATAAATTTAACGGTTTTTCCGTACTAAACGCTTGTAAATAGCCTAAAATCGCTAATACATTTACCCTCGTGCCAATCGGAAAAATAGTTAATTTTAACTTCATTTATAACATAGAACAAATATCTTGATATGAAGTTAAAACTCTTAAAATGCAAACTTTTTCATCTTCTATGTTATAAATTATAAGATAATGCTTTTTAACAACAAAAAATCTGACATTCAAGTAAGTAAAGTCTTTACGCACAGTTCCTAAATCAGGAAATTGCGCAAGTTTCTCAAAAGTTTTATTAAACATTTCGACCAATTTCAATGCGGCAGATTTTTTATCTTGTGCAATATAATCTGCAATAGTTTTAATGTCCGCTATTGCTTTGCTTTTAATGATATAATCTTTCCTATTCATATTGTTTCATCAAATTTTTCATAGCTTCTTGACCATCAAAAACCACAGAGTCATTCAATCCTTCTTCGATATCGCGATTGAGTTTTATTAACTGTTCTTGAGAAACAGATTCTTTTGAAATAAGTAAACGTATTGCTTCTCTGATTACTTCGCTAACGGAATTGTATAAACCCGTTGCAACCTTATCATTAACAAATTTTTCTAATGCCGGTGTCAAAGAAATATTCATAATAATGCCTCATTTATAACAAACTATACTATGATTATAACAAAGATTGACATAAAAAACAATCTCGATTACATAATAAGTCTTGCTAATAGTGGGAAATTGTTACAAAATCTTAATCTTTAATAAATTTTAAGCAATTTTTGAGAAGAGAAAAACTTTATAAATATATAGAGGAAATTATCGAGAATTAAATAATGGGATTAAAAGTATTTTCAATTTTACGAAACGGTGCAAGACATTTACATGCACCAAAAGAGTTGCCGGAATTGTCAAGAGCAGCTGGGGGAACATTACCTGAAATGTTGGCAGGAAAAGCAAAAGATGCAAGCTTAGTTGAAATTACGACAAACTTAGATGCACACGTAGGTTCTCTAGCATGTGATATTAAAAATTTACCTAAAAAAACTAAAGCCTCACTCCTTGGTGTTTGCGATAATGAGTTTTTACTTTTCGCAAGCGGTAACAAGCCGGCAGTAACAATAGATGGATCTTCTGCATTGCCCGACTTCTGCATATTACGGAATGAAAATATTGAAGTCCTTCAACATATTGG
>JAKSUP010000054.1 GCA_024408905.1 bacterium | reverse complement strand
TAGTTCATGCCAAATTTCTTCTGACAAGTGAACCGTTACAGGTGACATAAGCTTGATTAATGTCGTAACAGCGAAACTGAATACATTTTTATCCTCAGCACTAAGTTCATTCTTAGCCCCACGCCAATCGTATATTGCGTTAGTCAACTCACGATATTTAGAAATTACTGTGTTAAATTGAAAATCGTTTGAAATATCATTTGTAATACCTTTTATAGCAATATGAACTAATCTTACTAAATCATCATTTTCTCTTGATAAAGGAAATTCTAATTTGTAATCCTTAGTTAAATACGTAAAGTTTTCACTAATCAAACGCCATACTCTGTTCAAGAATTTATAACATCCTTCAACACCTGCATCTGACCAGTCAAAGTCTTTTGCCGGAGGAGAATCTGAAAGAATAAACAATCTTGCTGTATCAGCCCCGTAGTTTTCAAATATTTCATCTGGGTCAACCGTATTACCTTTGGACTTTGACATTTTAGAACCGTCTTTCAATACCATACCTTGAGTTAACAAGTTTTTAAAAGGTTCGTCAAAACTCAACAAATCCATATCCTTAAGAGCTTTTGTAAAGAATCTTGAATACAACAAGTGCAAAATTGCGTGTTCAATTCCACCAACATATTGATCTACAGGTAACCATTTATCTACTAATTCTTTAGAGAACGGTTTTCCTGAGTTTTTCGGATCAGAGTATCTCATATAATACCAACTTGAACATACAAATGTATCCATTGTATCCATTTCTCTACGAGCTTTCCCACCACAAATTGGACAAGTTGTTTCTGCAAATGTTGGGGAAGTTGTAATTGGTGATTTCCCAACAACAGAAAAATCAACATCTTTTGGTAACATTACAGGCAAGTTTTCCTCTTTTTCAGGAACAATCCCACACTTATCGCAGTAAATAATAGGAATTGGAGCCCCCCAATATCTTTGACGAGAGATTAACCAATCTCTTAATCTATATTGAGTCTTAAATTCTCCGAATCCGTTATCAACAGCTTTTTGTGTAATAGCTTTTTTAGCTTCGGTATTTTTCATACCGTCAAATTCATTTGAATTAATCAAAACACCTTCATCAGTATAAGCCGTTGTCCATTCTTCTGTATTTCTATTTCTAGGGTTATCTGCTGCTTCAATGACTACTTTCATAGGAAGTTTATATTTTTTCGCAAAAGCGAAATCTCTGTCATCATGAGTTGGAACTGCCATTACAGCACCTGTTCCGTATTCAACAAGGGCATAGTCTGCAGTCCATAATGGGAATGTTTCTCCTGTAAACGGATTTATACAGTGTGTTCCTAAAGGTACACCGGTTTTTGGTCTGTCTGTTGATAGTCTTTCAATCTCAGTCATCTTACGAGCATTTGCTCTATATTCTTCAACTGCCTGCTTATTTTCAGGAGTTGTAAGTTTTTCTATATCTTTGTATTCAGGAGCCACAACAAGATAAGTTATACCATGAACAGTATCAGGCCTTGTTGTATACACAGGAACTTCCATTTCTGAGCCATCGGGTGCATCTATCACTTTGAACCTACAAATAGCTCCTTCAGATTTCCCTATCCAATTAGCTTGCATAGTTTTAACATTGTCGCCCCACCCAGGCAGTTTGTCTAAATCTTGCAATAAGCGTTCAGCATAGTCTGTAATTTTGAAGAACCATTGTGAAAGGTACTTCTTTTCAACCACAGAGTCACATCTCCAGCATTTACCGTCAATAACTTGTTCATTTGCAAGAACTGTACCACATTTTTCACACCAGTTTACTGCAGCCTCTTTTTTATAAGCTAAACCTTTTTTATACAATTGCAAAAATAACCATTGTGTCCATTTATAATAATCAGGTTTGCAAGTGGTTACTTCACGTTTCCAGTCATAAGACAAACCTAACATTTTCAATTGCTTTGTCATATATGCAATATTTTCATCTGTCCAAGTTTCAGGATTCGCACCGTGCTTCATCGCAGCGTTTTCTGCAGGTAAACCAAAACTATCCCAACCCATTGGGTGTAAAACATTATACCCTTGCATTTTCTTAAATCTTGCAATAACGTCAGTTATAGTATAGTTACGGACATGACCCATATGCAACTTCCCTGACGGATAAGGAAACATTGATAATGCAAAGTATTTAGGCTTATCACTATCATTTGGCGTATCAAAAACATCTTCTTTTTGCCATACATCTTGCCAGCGCTTCTCTATCTCTTGTGGAAAATATCCCTCTTTCATTTTATCCTCCAAACAAAATAATTAATTCAATACTATAATATCACAAAAGTAAAAGGTTAAAGAAATCTATACATCTAAATCTTCTTCATTTACTTCATCAGGGGCATCCGGTTCTGCAACAGTTTTTGTAAGTTTATCATTGAGTTCTTGTAATGTCATAGACTTGTCCATACGCTTTAACGCATTTAAAACAGCAGATTTGTAATCAGCATCTGCTTTATTTTTGGGATTATCAACAATAGACCCGATTTTTCCACCTAAAAAACCCATAATTATAATAGCCGGAATCAAGACTTTTGACATAGCAAATATAGTATGCATATCTATTACACGAATTTTGTACACCATAATAGAACCAATAACAAGTAGTGTAACAACTATAAAAAACTTTTGTATACTTTCAGCGTATCCACCCATTATTTATTTGCTATCTCCATATCTTTTTTCATACAGAACTGTACTAATGTCATTTTATCAATATTACTTATGCAAGTAAATTTACCGGAAATTGTATATTGACCACTGTCATTTTTTTCAACCCTGATAAGTTGATATTTACACTTTATTTCTTGTTCATCACTTAGATGCAATGTCAAACCATAAATCTTTTCCATATCAACATTTTCTGTTGTCGTAATTTTCATACCACCTGCAGAAATATCCAAGGTACGCACGTTATGTTTAACTCCATCGGCTTCTAACACCAAGTCCTCAAGGAATTTTATACGCGTAAATTTACGACGTTGTAAAAATCTGTGTTTAACAGGATTTGCAATTTTAACAACATTATTTTCAATATTTTCAATATATGACTCAAAATACAAATATCCGTTATCTGTTAATGAGTAAAAGTCACAAATGTGATTTTTAAACAAACCTGTAGGGTTATACTTTAATTCCATTCTGAAACCATCAGTAGAAACTTCTAAAATTTTACCCTTATTAGAACTTTTAAAATCTTGTGGAACTATGGTAACTAATTGATCTTTTTTAAGGAGTTCTCTCATTTTATATTCCTTTCATTATCTGATTATAGCCTATATTTTAACTACACCTACAGATTTAACTTTAACATTTGGACTGATTTCATTATATGACATAATTGCAATTTGTGGATACGTTCTTTCCACCAATTTTCTAAATAATAAACGAATTGGCGATGAACATAGGATAACAGGCTGATTTCCTGTTGCAGTAATTGCTTTTTCGAGTTCAATATTCATTTTTTCAAACAATGCTCTTGTAAATGCTGGATCTAATGTTACACTTTGACCATCAGGGCTTGCACCTTTGGCTATAGTATTTTCAATTTCAGGAGCAAGAGTAATTACATATAAGTCTCCTGTATCAGCAAGATTTTGTTTACAAATATTACGGGACAGCGCTTGTCTGACATGCTCTGTTAAAAACGACGGAGCTTTATTCACTTTAGATTGTAAGCTTATAGTTTCTAATATAGTTTTCAAATCTCTAATCGCAACACCTTCTTTTAACAAGTTCTGTACAACAATTTGAACATCACCAATAGTTATATCTTTCATAATGTCATTAACATAATCCTCAGAAACTTCTTTCTTAAGGTTATCAATAAGTTGTTGAATATCGAAACGTGATACAATTTCATAAGCACATTTTTTGATAACTTCAGTTATGTGCGTTGAAATAACAGCAGATGCTGAAACAACAGTATAACCGGACATTTCAGCCAAATCTTTATCTTTACTTTCAATCCACAATGCCGGTAACCCAAATGCAGGCTCAATTGCATGAATACCGTTTATCGTTAAATTCCCAACAGGATCACCGGCACACATTGCCAAATATCTTTCAGGATATACTTCGCCTGTTTCTAATGCCACTCCTTTTAGTTTTATTTGATACGTGTTAGGTGACAGTTGTAAATTATCGCGAACCCTTATTGACGGTAAAACAATACCCAAATCTAAAGCTGTCTGACGTCTTATTTGCGCAATACGCTCTAATAAGTCACCACCCATTTCGACGTTAAGCAACTGAACAAGTCTATATCCAACTTCAATTTCAATAGTATCAACATTAAGTAGTTCCATAACACTTTCTTTTGTTGCTTTTGCGCGTTTTTCTTTCTTTCCGAGCTTTTCTTGTTGTTCAGCTTCAACCTTTGCAGCTTCCTGAGTTTTAATATTTTCATCCTTTTGTTTGTATTTCATAAATGCTAACCCACCAACGATTGCTGCAATTAACAAGAATGGCGCTGTCGGCATGCCCGGTACTATACCGAGGGTAACTAACATACCTGATACAACACCTAAAACTCTAGGGTCAGAAAACATTTCATTTTTAATATCGGTTGATAATGATTCATCCTTACCTGTAGCTCTTGATACAATCAAGCCTGTAGCTGTAGAAATCAATAGTGCCGCCACTTGAGATACCAAACCGTCACCAACGGTTAATATGGTGTATGTGCTTAGTGCGTTTTGAATATCCATATGCATTTGGATAATACCAATAATCAAACCACCGACAATATTGACAATAGTAATAACAATACCGGCTGTCGCATCACCTTTAACAAACTTTGAAGCACCATCCATAGTACCGTAGAAATCAGTTTCACGTTCAAGTTTTTTACGTCTTTCCTTAGCCTGTTCTTCATCAATCAAGCCTGAGTTCAAGTCGGCATCAATACTTAATTGTTTACCGGGCATTTTATCCAAAGTAAAACGTGCAGAAACTTCTGCGATACGAGTTGCACCACCTGTAATAACCATAAAGTTAATTAATACCAAAATTGCAAATATAATAAAACCAACTACATAGTTACCACCGACAACAAACTCTCCAAATGAATTAATAACGTTACCGGCTTGTCCGTGTAAAAGAATCAGCCTTGTTGAACTTACGTTCAAGCCTAACCTAAACAAAGTTGCTATCAATAACACGGTTGGGAATGATGAGTAATCCAATGGTTCTTGAGTGTATAAACAAACTAAAAGAATTACGACAGCTAAAGAAATATTAATTGTTAAAAGAATATCCAAAAGTGGAGCAGGTAAAGGAATTACCATCATACAGACAATAACAACCAGACCTATCGCTAGGACTATGTCATTATTTTTCAATATGTCTGATAATTTAGATAATTCCATCTATTCTTTTTAAGTTTCTCCCCTCTTACTATTGTATACGTATGCCAAGATTTCGGCAACAGCTACATATAAGTCTGATGGTATTATACCATCAATTGGTACAGAATTGTAGAGGGCTCTCGCAACAGGACGATTTTCCACAATCGGTACATTATTATTTTTTGCAATTTCCCTAATTTGGAAAGCTAGGTAATCAACACCTTTAGCAACAACCATAGGAGCAGGTGCTTTTGTTTTGTCATATTTAATTGCAACTGCGTAGTGTGTCGGGTTAGTTACAACCACATCAGAATTCGGAACTGCAGACATCATTCTTTGACGAGCCATTTGCATTTGAACAGATTTAATCTTAGCCTTAATCTTAGGATCTCCCTCTGTATCTTTGAGTTCATCCTTAACTTCTTGCTTAGTCATCTTAATTGATTTTTCATATTCATAATTTTGATATTTTTTATCCAAATATCCTAAAATAAGCATGGCTAAACACATATTTATAATCATATGTATAAGAATTGAACCAATCACACTTAAAGCTAACGGAGTTTCAAGTCCTACCAACCCCATCAAATCACCTTTGCGACTATTAATAGCAGAATAACCACAAGCAGCTACAACAAGAATTTTTATAATTGATTTTGCAAACTCTACCAAAGAGCGTGGCTGAAAAGGATTAAAAACCCTTTTGGCATTCGCAATAATTCTTCTCGGACTTAAGTTCTCAGGGTTAAATTTTACCTTCTGCAAAGAAAAAACTTGCCCAACATCCATCCTGATAACAATAACTGCAAATATTGCCAATAATACAAGAAACGGAAGAACAATAAATCCTAAATACTTAAAATACGGATACATCAAGCTAACCATTGTTGATGTATCAATTTGAGAAACATTCAAATTAGAGAACGTTTCTTTCATCATCGACATCATTGTAGAATACATGTGTTTCGCAAGAAGAACTAACAGACCAATCCCTGCAACCATAACAAGAGCAGATTCCATGTCCTTGCTTTTAGCGACATTCCCTTTCTCTCTTTCCTTTGTTCGCCTCCTATGGGTGGCCGTTTCGGTTCTTTCTGCTGCTTCGTTACCCATCTAAATACCCTTAAAATATTGCTGCAATTCTGGTCAAGAATTGTTCCACAAGTACTGCTATATATTCAGCCATTGGTCTCATAAACATCAATGACAATAATAACCCTAAATATATTTTTAACGGCATAGATACCATAAAAATGTTCATTTGTGGCATCATTTTGGATGTAAAACCGAGTAGTACATCCGTTAAAAATAAAACTCCGAAAATCGGAATTGCAATTCCTAAACCTACTGAAAATATTTGCCCTGTAACTACCAAAATATTTCCAAAAAGTTCAGGAGAAAATGACAATGTATAACCTATTGGCATACTGTGAAAACTATTATAAATAGCTGAAAATAACCATTGATGAGCGCCGGTTATAATAAATATCATAGACGCCAAATAAGTATAAGCTTGCGTAATAACAGGGGACTGACCACCGGATGCAGGGTTTAATGCTTGGTCAGCAGAAAGTCCCATCTGGATTGCAAAAGTATTTACACCCAACTCAACGCCAACAAATAATATATTTGCACAATATCCAATCGCATACCCGATAAAATATTCTTTTACTAAAATCAAAGTCAGAGCAGGCACGGAAGTCGGTGTAACAAAATTTGTATTAGCTTGAACAATAGGAAACAGAATAAACGCTATCAGAGCGGCCAACCATACTTTAACCTGCATCGGAATAGGATATGTTGAAAACAACGGCGCTGATGCAAACAATCCTGATACTCTTGTTAGGACTGCCATAAAAAGAACTATATTACCTATTGAAAACAATACATCCAAATTAAACACTACATTGCACCTATTAAGTTTGGAATAACATCCATAAATTCGTTAGTTGTAGTAATAAACACATTGATTATCCACGGCAAGAGGAAGATAAGCAAAACAACACAACCTACGATTTTCGGCACAAATGTCAAAGTGGATTCTTGGATTTGTGTAACAGTTTGAAAAATACTTACCATCAAACCGATAACAACACCGACTAAAAGAATCGGAACTGATATTTGTAAAGTTAAAATAAACATTTTTTGTAAAAGAGTTATAACTATATCTTGCATTTCTACCTCACAAAGCTTTCCACAAGCGACTTAACAACCAAATACCACCCATCTACCATAACAAACATAATAAGCTTGAATGGTAACGCAATCATTGTAGGAGGTAAGAACATCATACCCATTGATACCAATACTGATGATACAACAATATCAATTACCAAAAACGGAAGATAAACCACAAAACCAATAGTAAAACCAGTTCTAAGCTCACTTAATATAAAAGATGGTAATAAAACACAAGTAGGACCATCACCTTTAGTCTCAGGCTTTTCA
>JAKSUP010000053.1 GCA_024408905.1 bacterium | reverse complement strand
ATACAATTGTATTGTCACCCTGAATTTATTTCAGGGTCTTACCAATTTGTAGTTTTAATTCCAAGCCAGTAAGATGCTGAAAGGGGTAAATATAAGTTCAGCATGACAAAATTATAATCACTTCACCCTAACCCTATTCTAAATTAGGAGAGAGAAAACAACTCCTTCTCCAAGGGAGAATGGTGGGATGAGTGTTTCACTACACAAGGAACTGACAGAGCCCTCACCTGACCTCTCCTTAGGAGAGGGAAATTTTTTTACTGATTTTAATCTAATTACTCAAATTTTGTATTTTTTTATACAATTCAATGATTTCATTGGAATAGTTTTTAGGTACAACAATTTTTATTCTTGCGTTCAAGTCCCCAAACCCATTTTCAGTTGGTAAACCAAGGTTCTTGAGTCTTAATGACTGCCCACTTGAAACACCGGCTGGTATTTTTATATTAATATTTCCGTGCAAAGTCTTTATTTCTTTATTTGTGCCCAAAACAGCTTCCGGTGGAGTTATTTCTATATCTTTAGTAAGGTTTGTACCATCTATAGAATACTCGTTGTCTTTTAGATGAATAACTAAATACAGATCACCTTTCCTGCCTCTAGAATCTGTTTTACCTTCGCCTTTAAGTCTGATTTTTTTCCCTTCTGTTAAGTCTTTGGGTAATTTTACTTTAACGGTTTTTGGTGTTGATACGATACCTGTTCCACCACAATGCGAGCAAAAACCATTACCGTTACAATGCCCACACCTATCCATTTGGCTAAATGTAACCGAAACCGGTTTTTTATCAAACAATTCTTGTGCAGTTAAGTTCAAAGTTTTTGTAATATCCAAATCTTCTTTTTTTTCTGTTGTTCTTGAGGAAGATGCTGTTCTTCCTGCATTTGCGAACCCACCTTGTCCAAAATCAAACCCACCAAAATTTGTATGCACGTTTTGGCTTTGTCCGGACATCATATCGCCAAATAATGATGCAAAGAAATCTGAAAAACCTCCTGCTCCACCACCAAAGTCAAAACCACCATTTCCTTGATTAAAATTAAAACCGAAATTTTCAAACCCGGGAGGTGGTGTATAATCTGCTCCACCTTGCCAATTTGCGCCTAAGCTGTCATATCTTTGACGTTTGTTTTTGTCTGACAAAACTTCGTAAGCTTCATTTATATCCTTAAATTTTTCTTCTGCTTCTTTGGTTTTATTTACGTCAGGATGATATTTTCTTGCTAATTTTCTATAAGCAGATTTTATCTCTGCTTCTGTTGCACTTCTCTGCACCCCAAGGGTTTCATAATAATCTTTATATTTCATTTTTTGCCTTTTCTTTTCTCTCTATTTTAAATATTAATACAAAAAATTACAATCCTTAATATAGTTAACTTTTTTGTAATTAATATTTTAGGTTTGTGGTAGAATATAAGGGTAATTTAATGTTTTTTAAGGATAAAAAATGGATATTAAGAAAATATTATTTAAGACGAATGAAATTGACGTAGAAAAGGCTCTGCCTGATGCCGTTGTATTTTGCAATAAAGATGGCAAAATTCAATGGGTTAATGATAAAGCTGCAGAAATTTTTGAAACTTCAAAGATGCATCTTTTAACTTCAAACATTACAGTTTTTATAGAAAATGCTATGAGTTTGATTAGTGGCGCAATTAATTGCGATAAAGCCCTAATTACAAAATTCACAGGAAAAGAAATCTATTTTGATATGACTTGTAAAGAGATTGAAGAAGGTTATGTACTAGCCTTTCGTGATTCTCAATCTTGTAACGATTATAATAACCAATCAGTCGATAACGAAGATTATAAAGTTGTTAACAGAAATAAAAATTGTTTCTTATCAAAATTAGCGAATGATTTCAAGTCTCCGTTACAATCAATTGTCGGGTTTTCACAAGCAATGGCTGACGGTCTTGGTGGAAATATGACTGAACAGCAAGATAAATACATTAGAATTATTAAAAAGAACTCATCAGATTTGATGTATTTTGTTGAAAAATTGCTGACACTTTCAAGTACAGAAGCAGAAATTAAAAAACCTGAATACAAAACTTTTGATATATTTAATTGTGCAAGCTCTGTCGTTAAATATAACGAGCAGTTATACAAAGACAAAGAAATTAAATGGAACATCTTGACGCAAGAAGGTATGAAAAGCACTGTTGTATCTGATGAAAACATTATAAAATTAATTTTGCAAAATGTTATGGAAGTTATATTGAAATCCGTTGAAATGGGAGAAGTCACGATTACACTTGCAATACCTAATGAAGAATACTTGCAGGCTAAAAACTTGCAAGGGAATTACTTTATTATCAATATATCAAGCTCAGCCCTATTATTATCAGAGAATGATTTAGATTGTTTGTTTGATCCATATAAAATAATTGATACGGCAAATCGCAAAAATCTTCTTAGAGCGATAGTGTTGGCTTGTGTGAAAAATTGGGTACAAGCGCTAAATGGTCAAATTTGGGTTGAATCTCAAATATTGAAAAATACGGGATTTAATATTTTAATACCACAACATATGATTTAGGAGAGGTTTAATGAGCAACGTAATTTTAAAAGATTTGGTAAAAAGTTACGACGGAAAGAAAAATATCATTGACGGTATCAATTTAGAAATTAAAGACAAGGAATTCATTGTTCTAGTTGGTTATTCAGGGTGTGGTAAATCAACTATATTGCGTTTGATTTCCGGCTTAGAAGATATAACTTCCGGTGAAATCACAATCGGGGATAAAGTTGTTAATAATATTGCACCGAAAGACCGTGATATTGCTTTTGTATTCCAAAGTTACGCACTATACCCTCATTTAACAGTATATGAAAATATGGCTTTTGGCTTGAAGATGCGTAAGTATGATAAAAAGACAATAAATGAAAAAGTTTTAGAAGCAGCGAAAGCCCTAAATTTGGAAGAATATTTAAACAGAAAGCCTAAAGAGTTGTCAGGTGGCCAGCGTCAACGTGTTGCGTTAGGCAGAGCTATTGTTAGAAATCCTAAAGTATTTTTGATGGATGAACCACTTTCAAATTTAGATGCAAATTTGAGAGTTCATATGAGAGCAGAAATTAAAAGATTGCATAATAAGCTTCAAACGACGTTTATTTACGTTACTCACGATCAAACTGAAGCTTTGACTATGGGAGATAGAATTGTTGTTCTTGACAAAGGAATTATACAACAAGTCGCATCACCGGAAGAAATTTATAATAATCCTAAGAATAAGTTTGTAGCAGGATTTATCGGACAAACTAACTTTATAGAAAGCAATTATATAAATGGTAAAATTAATATTAACGGTGTTGATATTGATTTGCCAAGTGATGTTAAAAATAAAATTGGCGACAGAACTTCTGTTATTATCGGAATAAGAGCCGAAAAAATGCTTTCAGGTGATTATATTCTAAACGCAAAAACTGACATTGTTGAGATGACAGGAGGCGAAAGAACTGTGTATTGTGAGATTAACAATGCAAAATGTTCAGCAAGAGTGCCATTAGAGTATAGTTGTGATAAAACGGTACAGTTAAAGATTTCTCCAAGTGACATGTATGTTTTCGATAAAGAAACAGGGATGAATTTGTTATATAAATAAGAAGATTGAATAATGAAAAAATATAGTAAATATCTAATAGCCGGTTTAATTTTAGTTACAATACTAATATCAATATGTTTTATACCTATAAGCGTATCACGCTTCATACCAATGTTAGAAAAACAGGTGTCTGATGAAATAGGTGCAAGTGTTCATATTGACAAACTTATTTTGCGTGTCGGGCCATATTTGAAATTAAAAACCCCGCAAATGCATATTACATATAGTAGTGGGACAAAGTTTGCACAATTAGATAATGTAAAATTCTATATACCGTTAACTTCTATTTTTAATAAAAAACCAAAGGCAGATTTAATAACAGCAAGAAAACTTATTGTAAGGGTAAATTCTACCGATAAAGAATTAAATGAAATTATTAACAGACTAAGTGGTAAAGAATATGTAGATATACCCAATATTCATTTGAAATCTTATGATATTACATACAAAAATGTTGAAAACTCTGATAAATATGTGTTGGCAGGCCAAGTGTTTGAATTGGATAAAGTATTGAACTATAAAAATTTAAAGGTTAATGCAAAAGGAGCTTTCAGCATAAATAATAAAAAATATCTAACATTTGATGTGGATATTTTACCTAAAATTAATTTACAAAAATCTCCTCAAGTTCCAGATATTCAGCAGTATATTGATCATATGAAAAATTTGGATTTTTATTCTGACATTATTGCTGATATTAAATTGTATAAAGATACAAATAATACTACACTGGCTTCCGGTTTTATTAATATTGATAATATTTCAGTATTGGACAAAAATAAAAAGACTCCAAAAAGCTTTGTGTATTTGACATTGTGGGGAAATAAAGCAAGTGTACTTTCCAATATATATGTGAATCAAGCAAAAAAAGTTGCGATAGAAGGAATGATTAATAATTCTAACAAACCTGTACTTGATTTGAAAGTTAAGACCGACGAAATTGTTATTAAAGATTTGTATGACAAACTGTCATTCTTCATGGATTTTTCAAAATTGAAAAATATTGAATATATTAATGGTGTTTTAAATGCTAACTTTACGTTAAAAGGTGATTTAAGCAAGATTAAATCTTCCGGTTATTTAAAAATTTCTAATGCAGAAGTAAGAGCAAATGGATTGCAAATCGACAAAATTAATTCAGATATAGATTTTTCGAATAATAAAATTAATATTGTAAATGCTGTCGGCTATGTTAAAAATTCGCCTATTATGGCAAAAGGATTTATTGATAAGAATATTGATGTTGAACTTTTAATGAATAAAGTTGAATTAAAATATCTTTCTCCGGCATTTTTAGGGGTGAAAAAAGGTATAGCATCTGTTGTGGCAAATATTTCCGGGACATTGGATAATGTTGTTCATCAAGAAAATATTCAAATTAATGATTTGGAATTAGATAATGACTATGGAATTTTATCAATTGATTCGCTTAAATTTAATACTAACAAAGCCAGTATCGCTTATATTGATAACATATCTTTGTCATCAAATTATTTCGAAACCATAAAAATTCCGTCAATGAAACTAACAATTGATAACGACAGAATTGTTGTACCTGAAACCAATGTCTTTTTACCAAATTCCAAACTCGTTCTCAATAGCCTTGTTACTAATTACAATAATAAGGATGTCGGATTTAATGTATTTATAAATGGAGATATTTATTCAAAAGATATAAAATTATTAAACAATATAACCTCAAAATACCCGATAATTGTATCGCTAAACGGCAATAAAGATGTCCAAAATATTAATATACAAGCAATGATTGATAAACCTATGGTTATGGTAGAACCGATTGTAGTGAATCTATCATCAAAGTTAGAAAAAAATAATTTGAAAATTGACGATATTAGTATATATTCTATAGTTGATAAATTTAGTAGTGATTTAAAACAAAATATTAAAGGTCAGAAGAAACTTATATTAACGGGAAATATTGAAAATGTACTATCACCATCTCTAAAAAATATACGGGTAATAATACCTCAAAATATGAATATTAAATATGGTGAAACGACTGCGCAAATAAAAGGGGATTTGTTCTTAAATGGGGCGCTTAATTCCCCTGAAAGTAGAGGGCAAGTTTGATTAAATCACGTAGTGGATAACAGGATGGAAATGTCTGTTGCTAATTGTACAATGGATTTCAATAAAAACTTGGTAACAATTAACATTCCTTCCGTAAAGATTGCAGATTCTTCTTTTAGTTTAAATGCTACAGCTTTGTCAGATATAAAAAATGAGATCATAATAAAATCTGCAAATATAAAATCGAAATTTATTAATGTTGATAATTTGGCTATGTATAAAGATGCCCCAATAGCAAAACTTAAGCCACTAATAATTAACGAAGGTAAATTATATGCAGATAAGGTGTCAACACTAGCTTATGGAAAACCAGTAAATCTCTTTGCAGCGTCCAGTGATATCAAGCAATAAGCGGCACTATGGATTTCGATGTTGAATTAAAAGGGAACATTTATTCAAAACAATCGCTTAATGGTAATATCAAGTTTATTGTTCACAATGGTAAAATGTCCACATTAGGCAAATTAGAACACTTACTATATGCGCAAAATGTCATTGCAGATAATATGTTAAGGACGTCTCTAAGTGTAGTTACAAAGGCTATTACATTAAAAAATACCGGCTTGTTCAAATATTTAAGAGGGGATATAAAACTAACTAATGGTATTGCAAATATAAATATGCTTCAATCTCAAGGGCCATCTATGGCACTATATATGAAAGGTCAGTATAATCCAATGAATGATTATGCACAATTAATGGTATTAGGTAGGCTTTCGGATGAAATAATATCAGGCTTAGGTGCATTTGGAGAATTTTCATTTAATAAATTAATGATTATGTTAACAGGTGAAGATAACAAATATAAAGTTATTACCGAAGATTTTGATAAAATTCCACAATTATCAGTAAAAAATACTAAAGAATTTATGAGTATAATTGATGGCAATATTGATAAGCCGTCCTCAGTTATCTTGTTTAATTGGATTGCGTACTCACAGAAGTCACTAAGACAAAAAGAAGTGCCTATGACGAATGTAAAATTACCGGAATTTTTAGATGATTTGCCCGATTAAAACATTATATAATGCACTTAAATTATTGTCATTTTGTTAAAAATTATCTATAATATTCTTATTATGGATTTAATTAATCAAGGACAAAAGATAGCGTTATACTTTCCAAAAGATGATAAAATGGTAGAGATGTCTTGTTGGATTGAAAATGTGTTGGATGATAGGATAGAGATAGTTCCACCACAGTATTTTATGCGCTATATACAATATCTGCAAGTAGGTATGGAATTAACAGCAAAAGTTTATACAAGAATGGGTACAGTTGATTTTAATACAATAATCATAAGTTCGCCAATGGAAGATGCATTTCAGATCGAGCTTGATTATAACAGCGTAAAATTAACAGATGGTGGTAATTTGGCAGTAATAAGTGCAATTGAGGATCTTGACGTTGTATCAAGAAAAGGGCATTTTAAACTAAAAACATTTGAAATTTCCAGCAGAGGAATCAAATTTACTTCAGAAGAAAAATTCTTGGTTGATGACATGCTTGACTGCAGGTTAAATTTACCAAAAGATTATGGTACAATTGATTTTAAGGTAACGGTGTCTGAGATTAATCCTGAGTATGAAAACGAATATGCTGCTGTTTATATGACGATAACCGAGCCGAATATGCAAAATCTGTTGTATTATATGCATATGTATTTTAATGAAGAAACTACAGTTTAGGAATAAATATGAAAAAGACAATTGAAGAAGTTGATAATTCAACATTAAAAATTAAAAGCAATAAAATGTATAGCCAAATTGAAAGGTGCAAAATTAATTTGCAAAAGGATCCTTCAAACCCTGCATTGCATATTAAAATGGGCGACTTATATTTAAAATGGCATTTAGACATTTATAATGCGTGCCAATATATAGATGAAGCTATAACGGAGTATCAATTAGCCCTTGAATCATTAATCGATTCACCGGAAATATATTATAAGTTGGGTGTTGCGTTTTATCACAAGGGTGATTTGGATAAAGCTCTTAATTACTTAACAACTGCCTTAGAGAAAAAGAATAATTACTATGATGCATACTATATGATAGCTGAAACATTTGTTAAAAAAGCACACTTTACAGATGCAATAGATGCTGCAGAAGCTGCAGTTCAATG
>JAKSUP010000052.1 GCA_024408905.1 bacterium | reverse complement strand
TTGTTACATTAATTAATTCACTCGAGTCCATATTTCTTATTTTAGCAATTTCTTCAGCAACATATTTGACATAAGCAGGTTTATTAGGTTTTCCACGATATGGAACGGGTGTTAAGTACGGAGAATCTGTTTCTAAAACGAGATTCTCTAACGGAACTTCTTTTGCAACCTCTTTCATCTTTACTGCATTTTTAAAAGTTACAACACCACCAAGAGCAATAAGCCATCCCTCTCTTACACATTCTCTCATAAATTCCACGCTACCGGAAAAACAATGAAATAAAACCTTAGAAGATTATATTCTTTTAAAATATCAAAAGTATCTTTGTGCGCTTCTCTATCATGCACAACTATCGGTAAGTTAAGGAAATTTGCAATCTTTATTTGTTCAACAAAAACTTCTTTTTGCAAATCATTAAAACTTTTATCCCAATAATAATCTAAACCTATTTCTCCAACAGCTACAACTTTTGAACTTTTGGCCCTGTTTAAAATATTGCACTTTACCCCTTCATTCCAAGTCTTTGCTTCTGACGGGAATAAACCAACCATTGAATAAATATTTTCATTTTCTTCTGCTATTTTTATTACAATGTCGGACGTTTTTTCTTCAACAGCAGGTATAATAGCTTTTTTTACACCATATTCTGCCATTTCTTCAAGAATGACATTCGGCTCATCATTCAGCATATCAATATGCGCGTGTGTATCTACTAAATAATTTTTCATAAAACAATTATATCAATAACAAATCTTTTTGTATTCGCATATACATTCTTGCCGTTTGTTATTCAAGTATAAATCATTTGAATTGATTTTTTTTTATATCATTTAAAAGTTTTTCTTTCGACTCAGTTTTCAAATCAACACAAACTTCATCTTTATTTTTTAAATCTATATAAACAAAATTTATATCATTTGTCTTATAAAACTCACTTACAGCTAACAGATATATCATTGTTTGGTAATCATATTTTGCATTCTTTGGTGCAGAACCTGTTTTATAATCTAATATATATAAATGTTCTTCATTTTCAACTAAAGCATCCAGACGACCACCAAAAAATTGCTCACCAATTTTTACGGTCAAATTGTATTCCGTAGCAACAGTTTTATAAGTAAAGTATTTTATGTTTTTAAGGTACTCCCACAACTGTTTTTCTTTATCAGAAAGTGACATTTCCATATTTGAAATATCCTCTTTTTGTAAAAAATACGAAGCTAAAGCATGGATATTCTTACCGGTTTCAAAAACTTCATCATCAACAGGCATGGAAATATTTTTAACATATTGAAATTCAAACTTCTTTGGACAAAGTTCAAATGTCTTTAACATATACGGAGAAAAAGTTTTAATCATTCTATCCAACCAAATATGTAAACTCAGGTCTTGATTGAAGTTTGGCTTCAATTTCTTCAAATGTCAAACACCCTTCAGTAGCACTAAATTTTGAAACTACAGATGCAGAATTAACTGACGCATACATTAAAGCCTTCCCAATATCTGAGCTGTCGCCTGTCCATTTCTGCATAAGTGTAGCACAGAATGTCGAAGCAAAAGAATCTCCTGCACCAAGTGTTGATACAACATCGGAAGGGAATACCGGACAGAAATAAAATTCCTTCCCGGCGTAGGCATAAGCACCTTTGTTACCATCTGTTATTACAACAACTTGATTTTCTTTAACCTTTAATTTTTTCAACATAGATTTTATATCAGGATGGATCGTTTCATGAGAAAATTTTTCTGTCTTAGTATCAGGTCTAACTTGTATTTCTGTCACCATTGTTGCTTCTTCTTTATTCATGACAACAGCAGTTGCAGCTTTAAGTATTTTTTTAATATCTTCAAAGCCTTTTTTTAAACTTGTAGTACCTGCATTGAAACAAATAAACGTATTATTTTCTTCTGCACATTTAACAATAGATTCCAAAACCTTATTAGATTCACCATTCAAAGGTGCTATATAAATAAAATAAGCGTCTTTTATAGCCTCGAAATTGAGCTCCTCTTTTCTTATTAATGCATTTGCACCTCTGTGAGCAAGAACAGTTCTATCCCCTTGAAAACTTACCAAAATTATTGAAAATCCGGTAGAAACTGATTTGTCTTGTATCACATAATCCAGATTAACGCTTTTATCCTTAAAAAAGTCTTTAATACCACTAGCATAAATGTCATCTCCTATTTTAAACATAGCAGATGTGTCAAATCCTAAATTGGCAAAATTGCAGGCAGTATTTATTCCACCACCACCAACATTTGAAGAAAAACTTGATATATCTATTTTTGATCCGTATGGATAACTCATAAAATCGGAATTCTTATCCTTTGAACACACTGATACAATGTTTGCATCGTCGCATTCAACAAATACATCCATTGTAGCACTGCCTATTGTAATAATTTTATGCATATTTCAATCTCCTAAAACTTACTACCATTTTATTACAACATTTTTGATTTATACATTTGTTAACAAATGTAACATTTTTATAGAGTCATGGTGTATTTTTTATAGAGTTAATCTATAATGTTTGCATAAGAGGATATGTGAAAGATATATAAACGATACCACAACTGAATTAGGGACGTGTTTATATCTTTATACATTAAGAGAGATTATATGGATATGACGTACAGGTTTTACCTGTTCAGAAGGGATTATGAAAAATGGCTCTTACAATCAATACTAACATTTCTTCAATGATTGCTCAAAGAAGTTTGAATAATGCGACTAATGCTCTAAATCAGTCAATTGAAAGAATGACAACAGGTTACAAAATTAACCATGCATCTGACAATGCTGCAGGGTATTCAATTTCTAATATGTGGGTTACTCAAATTGGTTCGCTTGATATTGCTGCCGATAATGCCGCAACAGGTGCAGATTTGTTAACTACAGCAGAAGAAACTTATTCTTTATTGACTTCACACTTACAACGTATTAGAGATTTGACCGAACAAGCTGCAAACGGCACTTTCGGTACACAATCTTTGAGAGCTATTCAATCAGAAATTGCTGCAAGATTACAAGAAGTCTCTCGTATAGCTAGCAACTCTGAATTTAACGGCATCAAATTGATGGCTTATGATCCTACAAAAAGTGCAGCAGAAAATGCTTGGACAGGTATCAAGGCAAGTGGTATAGATTTGCAAGTTGGTTTGTACGCTAATTCATATAGCCAAATTAACCTTGCAACATCATTGTTTAGTGATGCTACCGTGAAAGGTTTATTTGAGTCAATGAAATCAAAAACTTGTACAACAGTTACGAGTCAAACGCTAGGTGGAATTCTAACTGCTGCCGGAATTGGTTCTAGCGACTTAAACTCAGCAGAGGGCATTAAGGCATTTGCTGCAGCTTGCTCCGGCTTGAAATATTCTGTAGAAGGTGGAAAAGACAAGTATGAAGCACAAACAGCTGATAATTGTGAACCAAAACTTATGTTAGAATTCTTAGATGCTGCTATCAATGATATTTCAGGCAGAGTTACATCAATCGGTTCTGCACAAAACAGAGTTTCCTCTGCACTAACAGCTTTAGATGTTCAATCTCAGAATTTAACGGCTTCATTGTCTACATTACGTGATACTGATATTGCTTCAGAATCTTCAACTTATCTGCAAGCTCAAATATTGCAACAGGCATCAGCTACTTTGTTAAGCACAGCAAACCAAATGCCAAGCGTTGCCTTAAACTTGATATAATTTGAATAAAAATATTTGTTGTTGATTGGGATATGTACTTATATGTGGGATTGATTATTCAATCCCTTTTTATTATCCGATTAGCATTGCAAAAATTTGGTGTTTTTGTTAAGTTTTAAGTATATAAAATATAAGAGGAGTTTATTATTATGGGCATTATGACAGGGAAAAAAGGTGTGATTTTTGGAGTATCAAATACTCATGGTATAGCTTACGGAATTGCTAAGCAATTATATGAACAAGGAGCAGAAATTGCATTTACTTATGCAGGTGAAGCTATGGAAAAAAGAGTTAAACCTATTGCAGAAGAAATGGGTGCAAAAATCATAATGCCGTGTGACGTTACTAAAGAAAACGAAGTTGAAGCTGTGTTCAAAGAATGTGAAAAAGTATATGGCAAACTTGATTTCGTTATTCATGCCGTAGCTTTCGCTCAGAAAGACGATTTGGTCGGGCGTTTTGTTGACACTTCAAAAGAAGGCTGGGATATCGCTCTTGGAGTTAGCGCGTATTCACTTGTCACAGTCTGCAGACACGCAGAACCAATTATGAATGAAGGGGGTTCAATTGTTGCATTAACATATTTAGGCTCTGTTTTATCAGTTCCAAGTTACAACGTAATGGGTGTTGCAAAAGCTGCATTAGAATCTTCTATGAGATTTTTGTCAGTAGACTTGGGAAGAAAAGGTATAAGAGTAAACTGCCTATCTTCAGGTCCTGTAAAAACTCTAGCTTCAATGGGGATTGGCGGTTTTACAAAAATGTTAAAAGCAGCTGTTTTACGTTCTCCAATTAAGAAAAATGTTTCTCTTGAAGATGTCGGAAAAGCAGGTTTGTATTTAGCATCTGATTTATCTTCAGGCACAACCGGAGAAGTTATATACTGCGATTGTGGTTGTCACTCAGCTTATGCCTCAGCCGAAGAAATGGAAATTATCTCCGAACACATTCAGTAGCACCAGTTTTGATAGTTGCATCATCTCTTTTTAAAAGTAGATATTATTAAGTTTTGTAAAGAATTTTTATCAAAAAAGGCAATTTTTGTATATACAAATACTTATATAATATATACACGTAATACAAAAGAGAAAGGACGTACTATGGCAGGAGACGCAATAAATTCCGTTAAATCAGTAAACAGTGGTGATACAGGCAAAGTAAACAGAACAAACATTTTTGCTAATTGCAAAAAAACATTAGCAGAACGACTAAAAGATAGCGACGTTTTTACAGTTGCAGCTAGCGCTCACAGAACTTAGTAAAAAATTTAATTTTAAAACAAAAGACCGGTCTGAGCCGGTCTTTTTGTGTTATTTAATGTTTACCATTTATTTATCGCTAACTTTTTGCACGTAAACGTGACCGTTACAGTCTTTTTCGATATTTGGAGTATCAATTTCAAAAACATAAGCACCGGCAGGGGCCAAATCTACACGAATTTCACCTTCTGCAACTTGGAATTCGCTTTTTTCTCCATAAGTTGGTGCCATATTTTCCAAAATTTGGTCGGATTTTAATCCTGGAACTTTTATAGCACCTGTCATTCTTCTGTTTGGATTTTTGTTCGCAATAACCAGCGCTGTTCTGCCGTTATTGTGTCTTGCATAAGTAATAATTTGATCTTTTACATCACCAATTTTTGTAAGGGTAATAAAGCTGCTGCTTCTGTCTGCAAACAAGTCTTTATTATTCTTTCTCATTTCTAGAGTTTCTCTCAAAACTCTTTCCATATCAGGACAATCTCCACCCGGTTTTCTGGAAAGATTAAATATATCAAGCTGATACGGGTGATGATCCATTACGAAATTATCTGTAAAACTTTCATCACTCATTTTGTTTGAATAGTTGTAATTATAATAATCGCCCGTTTGGAAACCATCAACAAAATACGGATTACACATAGGAATTGTTGATTGTATAATAGTCGTCATATTGCTGTATTTTTCGCCACCATGAGTCATTGATGATTTGTCATCGTGTGTCATAAATGAACCTATACAGCTTTTGCCTGCAGGCAGTCTGTATGATAAATCCAAATTCAACAATACATAATCAATAAAAGATTTTGAGTCCATCCATTCGTGGAAAATGTGATATTGACCATAATAATCATCAAAACCTGCTCTTAATAAGTCTTCAGGTCTGTCATACGGCATATTAACCTGAGGAGAAGCACATTCATAAGTATATGTTTCAGCAAGCCAAGCGAATTCAGGATCTTTTTGGTGAGAATAAGGTATTAATATATCCCAAAATTCTGTAGGTTTCGCTCTTGCAACGTCAGCTCTTATACCATCTATACCTAAATCAATACAAGCATCCACATATTGTTTATGCATTTCTAATAATTTTGGATTTAATGTTCTTTTTGTTTCATCATCCCAAGGATCAAACATTCTAATATCTGCCCATCCTTGAGGAGTTTTATCTTCACCATTTCTTCCAAATGCCATAAGTTCCGGTTCAGCCTCAAACCAATCTACAGAAGCACAGCTCGGTAAATCTATCATCACCTTGATATCACGTTTGTGGCATTCGTCAATAAATGCTTTAAACTGCTCATCAGGAGTTCTCGGGTCATTTTTATCGATTAACATTGGATCAATAGATAAATGTCCGTCTTTTGTTATAAATTCAGCCGGTGAATACAGAGAACCTGCAGTTCCCATTGCTTTCTTTTTGCCGGTTGGGTGAATAGGCAATATGTGTATTGTATTAAATCCGTCTTCTTTTAGTTCATCAAGTCTATCTATCGCACTCAAAAAAGTTCCGTTTTTTTCACCGTGTGAAATTGAAATTTTTTCATCACCGTTCAAGTCCTCAGCCGTAAACAATCTTGGTGCTATTGCAATCATAACAGATTCATTGTTTTGTATCATTGAACGCAAATTGTTTTTATATTGAACAGGTTGTTTGTTATTTTTAATGGCAACAACATTGATTACTGCTGTGCTTTCCAAATACGTTGTTAATGTTTCGCTATTATCAACACAAGAAATATTGCTATGTGATTTCATCATAGGTTGGTATGTTTTATAGTTTGGTATTGTCAAAATTTTGTCTATAATCATTACTTACCTTCTTTTCTTATGTTATTAGGGTTATTAATCTTTCCAAAAGTGAATTGTGCTAATGTTGCAATTGCGACTGTTCCTGCAAAAATTCCACCGATTATTCTTAACCATTTTTGAGTACCATATCTTCTTCCTGCAGCATCTCTCAAGAAATCAACAGGAGTTTTTGCAACCTCATTGAATTTTGAAAGTCGTGTTATTGCGTCTTTTTCATAAGCTTGTACTTGTTCAGGATTTAATACATGATTTGGTTTTGTAAAATCTATATTATTGTTTCCGATTAAATTTCTAAATCTTTGTATATATTCTTGGAAACGAGTTTTTACTTTACCATCCTTTAGTCCGTCAAATTTTTCTAAAATATGCTCCGTACTTTCTGATATTGTACCTTTTCCAAATACATTCGCTTCATCACCGGCCCAGGTTGTACGCATTACGTCTTGATAAAATTCAGCATTACTGATTCCATGTTTCAAGGTGTGTTCTGCTGATGTTCCACTTAATAAAATTTCCTTTCCTGCTTTAGCCACTTGTTCGGAATATTCTTTTGTAAATCTGTCATAAGTGCTGTTTACAAATTTTAGTGGGTCTTCAGAGCGTTTATAGACATCCATTGTGTGAAGAATTCTATGCATTGAATTTTTTGCACCGGAATATCTGTCCACAATTCTTGTAACTACATTATGTTTAGAAGAACCTGCATTACGTGCATTTTCTTTTACATAATCTATGCCTTGTAATTTGTTAGATGTTTCTCTTGTACCATCCAAAAATCTAAAGACATCTTCTCTTACTGAGCCGGATCTTCTAAGTGTTGTAAATAAATCGTCAGAATGTTCTTTTACTGCTTGGTTGATAGTAGAATCAAAGCCTCCGACATTATTTAAGCGTTTTGCAAAAATATTATAGTTATCTTCGATAGCGTTTATTAAATCAGCCATTTTAGACTCAACTTCACTATTACCGTGTAATTTAATTTCCATATCTGAAATTATTTTACCGAGTTTTTCCATTGTTTTTTCGTACTTTGAAGGGTTTTGAGCTAATTCTAATAATTTTTTATCTAAAATTTCTTTAGCGTATTCTTCTGAATTACGAATAT
>JAKSUP010000051.1 GCA_024408905.1 bacterium | reverse complement strand
TGAAACTTGAAAACCACGCCTGTTGACAGACTGAACAGAATATATCACATTTTTTACCGTTTGAATTGCTCGCTCATTTTTGTACATTTTAAAATACAAATCTGTCATATCATAATATAAATAATTTAGATTAATATTCTCTTTATGCTGCATATAGTATGTCTCAACCATTTCATAATAATGAGATGCCATACGATAATCTTCAATTTCTTTATATAGTTTACCCAAATTCAATCTGGTTTCTACAACCGTCGTCAAATCGATGTTTTCTGTATCTAAAATATCTTTGTATAACTCTATCGCTTCGGTAATCTTTTTTTCTTCAACAAATTTTGATGCCTTGTTTATCTTGTCAACAATTGTTGTACTTTGCTGTTCAACTTCTGGTTCAGTTTGGCCAGAAGCTGTTTCTTCCTCATTTGATTTTGAGGTTGTTTCTTCTTTAACAGCATTTTTAATATTTTCAATACATTGATTGTGATAATCAATTTCTGCTCGCATTGCTTGTCGTGATATATTTATAACCCTATCTTTTAAGTTTTCTTTTAATTGTTTTTCATAAATACCTATAATATATTTATGCAACTTTATTTCAGTTTTTTCAGGAATCATAATATCAATTTTTTGCAAAAAATAATCTTGAACGTAAATTGTTTCTCCAACCTGAAAAATCATCAGATTTGACTTTAAATATTCTATAGAAAATTCGTCATAAATTTCAAAAACAGCTAATGCATTAAGAGATAATCCGTGTCTTACCACTCTCAAAAACCAGAAAAAATTCCTTATTGTAGTTGGGATAAGATTTACGTATGTAACTCCTAAAAATGCATCAAATGTCATCCCTGACTCATTATATTTTCTCAAAAATTCTGCAATGCTGATTTGCATAGCTTGAATAATTTTTACTGACAAAGCAACATAATAATAATATCCACGTGTTTCTTTATAAAAATCTTCAATACTTTTATCAGGTATTGCATTAAAATGCTCAGATATAAATTCTTTAAATATTTCTTTTGTAAAAGCTTTTAAAAAGATTTTTCTACAGTCATCAAAATCATTCATAAATTCAGGCTGCATAGCTCTTGTTGAGATTATAACCTTCACATTATCTTCTTTTAAAACTGTATTTAAAATATCACTAACCAACTTGATGTTTTCGGGTAAAATATCATCAATAGAATGTAAAATTATTAAAAATGGTTTTTTTATTGATGAAATCTGTTGTTGGAATTTAACTGCCAATGTAGTTATTTTCGCATTAAGGTTAATTGCTTTTGAAATAGAGAGTGATTCTATATATTCATTAAAAACAAGCAAAATATCATCGCAAACGGTAGAAGCTTTACAATAATATTCCAATTTTATAACTTCTTTTGATAGAAATTCGGTAACATAGTCAATAAATTGACGTTTACCTGTTCCTATAAAACCATGGACATGCAAAAATTTGTCTTCTGATGCTATAAAATCTAATGCTTTTATAATTTCTACTTCATTATTTTTCAAAAGATATGGATTTATCTTCTCTGAATTAGGAAGAAGAATGTGTTCTTTGTCTATTGACTTATCTAAAAACTCGTATTCCATAAAACGATTTTAAATGATATTCACACATTTTGCAAATATTTTGGTATAATAGAATAACGAAAAGAGGAGATATTATGATTAATTTTTTTATACAAATTTCTTTAACAATAATTGTTGCTTATTTAATAGGTTCAATCCCGACAGGATATATTATTGTCAAAGCTAAAACCGGCGAAGACATAAGAAATATCGGTTCCGGTTCGACAGGTGCAACAAATGTTAAAAGGGTTCTGGGCAAAAAATGGTTTTTTACCGTAATGCTTCTTGATGCATTCAAGGGAGCATTACCCGTTATACTTGCAACTTTATTTGTCACAAAAGGAACATCTATCGGTTTAGCCCCTGTACTTGCTGCTATTGCAGTAATAATTGGACATAGCAAGCCTTGTTTTTTAAATTTCAAGGGAGGAAAATCCGTTGCTTCAGGTGTAGGAACAATACTTGCACTAAACTGGCAAGTAGGATTATTAATCGCAGCTATTTGGGGAATAATTACTTATACAACAAAATACGTTTCAGTAGGTTCAATAATCGCCCTTTTATTATCACCGTTACTAATGTATTTATTCAAAGCTCCAATTGCATACGTTTGTTATTGTGCTTTAGGCGCAATCTATATCGTATATCTTCACAGAGAAAATATTAAAAGGCTCCTATCCGGTAACGAAAATAAAGTAAGGTAATTAACTTTTAATTTTTGAAGGTGTAATAGGTAAAATTACTCTTTGTGCTTTTTGAGCTTTCTTAGCTGCTTCTTGTTGCGCTTTTTGTTCGGAAATCAATCTTGCTTGCTGACTTTTTAATGATTTTACAAATTCATTTAGGAACATATCTCCATCCAGAAATGTTTCAACAACCTTGGTCATTCCTTCTTTGCCAAATTTTTTACGTAAAAATTTAATTACAGGACGGAATTTTTCTATAAAATCATTATAGTCTTTATTATAACTATATTTTTGGTACCTAGCCATTGCTATATAAAATTCACTATCCGTTTTTCTGTTTAGTTCCGGATGCAAAGTAAAATTTTGTATTGTATCAATAGCTTTTACATACTTGTATCCTTGTCTTCGAGCCTGCTTAATAGCATCAATCATAAATCTGCCTTTCTATACTTTTACACTTGTTATAAAACCGGTAAAATAAATTTTTGCTACTTGATTGTAGATTCTACATAAATATTATTAAAATATTTATTTGTAACTCTTATTATGTCTGACGCTGTTACTTCATCAATCATTTTTATATATTTGTCAAGAAAGTCATACCCGAAGCCCATTGTCTCAAATTGAGCCATAGCTGATGCTTTTTCTGAATTGGTTTCAAGAGCAATAATAAAACCACCTTTTAACCTATCTTTTGCATCTTGCAATTCACTATCAGATACAAATTCCATTTTTAATCTTTCAATCTCTTTTTTTATTTTATTTTTTGAATAATCTAATGTTTCAGGATTTGTCCCTATAAAAGTAACAAAATTTCCTGCTAAAGCCTTTGCCGTATAACTTGACCCCAATTGATAAGCCAAACCGTCTTGTTCTCGCAAATTTTTATAAAGTCTTGAACTCAAACCCGAACCCAATATTGTATTAACCACTTTTAGTGTTACAAAATCTTTTTTATCAGTTACACCACTTGTTTGCCAACCCCAAAATAGCCAAGAGGTTTTTAAATCTTTGACCGTTTTTGTAACAACTTTCGGAGCATTTAATTTTGTCACCTTATAATTGGAATACATAAATTCAGGTTGTTTTTTATCTTTTAAAATTCTGCCGAATGCAGATATCATTTTATCATTATCTACATTACCATTTATAGAAACGACTACGTTTTTGGAATCCAAAACTTTATTGTAATAATTAATAATTCCTTCGCGAGTTACAGAAGGTAATGATTTTTCCAAGACTTTATTTGTATGAGAATACACACTATTTTCAAAAATCATTGTTTTATAATTTTCTAAAGCAATATTCATAGGAACATCACGATGCTGTTTTATTTTTGCAAGAAGCTCCGAACGCTTTTTTTCAATTTCATAATCATCATAAACAGCGTTATTCAATATTTCATCTAAAATATCAAGCGTTAAATCGATTTGAGCCGTAGTTGTTTGAATATTAATAGAAAAATAATCTTCGCTTTCGCCGGGTACAATAATTATTCCATTTTCTTCCATTAATTGAGCAAGTTCTTGTGCTGAATATTTTTGTGTACCTTTTAACATGACGCCGGCTGCCAAAGTTCCTTCACCAATTGTTTTTTCTAAAAATTCTCCACCTTTTGCAATAATATCAATCGCAATAATATCATTGTTATTATGCTTATTAATTAATAATGTTGCAGAATTATCAATTTTGTATTTATCAACTCCGGAATTTGAAGAAATCTTTGTTGCTGTATGTGAAATTGCACATTCATCTTTTTTAATAGAATTGTTTTTAGGTAAGCCTATTGATATAGCACTTCTGTTTGCACCCAAATACTTCTGAGCAGCAGCCTGAACATCACGCGCTGTAACTTTTTTAATATTATTAACGTAATTTTTATAAAAATCTGAGCTTCCGGTAAGAGTTATTACATAACCCATTTCTTGTGCTATGTTTGAAGTTGATTCTCTTGAATAATAAGTTTCTTGCTCAAGCATATTTTTTGCAATATTCAACTCTTCTTCCGTTACGCCATATTTTTGGATATAAGAAATTTCATCAAAGATAGATTTTTCAAGTTTTTCTAAATTCGCAGGGGCAAAGTTTGATGAAATATAAAAAATACCGTCATCTTTAAAACTTCCGTTTGAAGCAGAAATAGAATGAGCCAAACCTTTTTGCTCTTTCACGTTTCTGTATAATTTAGAAGCTTTTCCACCACCCAAAATTTGTGATAAAACATCCAGTGCATAAGTGTCGGAATTTGTAATTTCTACTCCTCTAAAACCTATCATAATATACCCCGTTTGGGTATCAAATTCTTCTACTTTTCTTTTTTGTGTCTGTAATTGATGTTCTTTTCTATATGTCTTTTTTACAGGTTTTTTAGCCTCTTTTGTGAAACATTCATTAACTTTTTGTATAACTTTGTCCGTATCAACATCACCAATAACCATTGTTATCATATTTGAAGGTGCGTAATACTTGTTAAAATAATCCAAAATATCTTCTCTTGTTATTGTAGATACAACATCTGCCGAACCTATAACTTTTCTTTTATATGGGTGAGATGTATACATTAATTCATTCAAGTTTTCGTACACGGCTTTTGATGGAGTGTTACCATCTTTGGCAATTTCTTCCAAAACCACTTTACGCTCTTTTTCAAGCTCTTTTCTCGGGATTTGAGGATCAATAAGCATATCAGAATGAATTTCCATAGCAGTATCAAAATATTCTGAAGGTATAGTTATGTAATAATGAGTAAAATCTTTACTTGTTGCAGCATTTACAACAGCACCTTTTGATTCCAAAATTCTATCTGCATCTCCGACAGGATGTAGTTTTGTTCCTTTGAAAAATAAGTGTTCCAAAAAATGTGACACCCCTGAATTTGTGTCATTTTCATTAATTGAACCTGTCCTAATCCATGTATCAATAGTGACTATAGGATTGTTTTTGATTTCTTGTACAACAAGTGTCTGGCCGTTAGGCAGCTTATGGACTGTAAAATCAGATGCAAAAACAGATATTGCAGAAAATATTATAAAAACAAAAGTAACAAATAATTTTTTACACATAACTCCTCACCTTTTTTCATCTTATTTTAATACATTTTGTTTTTAATTACCAGTAGCCAAATTGAATAAACTAACACAACAAAATATATATTTTGATGTGTTGTAGACATTCCCTCTCCAAGGGGGAGGGTTAGGGAGGGGGTTTTACTATTTTTTTTATATGTCGCTTTCTTGTACCGACAAGAAAGCGACATATAGCAATTGACTTAACATAACAAAATATATATTTTGATGTATTCACTAACCTTAAACAATATGATAATATACTAATATGGAAGGTGTTGACCAAGAATATCTAAATAATTTAAAGACAAGCATCCATCAAAAACTCGAGGCTGTTGACTTATATCAGTATAAAGGCAGTGTATCAAAGCTTTTAGGCTTGACTGTAGAAGTTAAACTCCCGGGGTTAAAAATTGGGGATTTGTGCTATATAGAGGCAGCTACAGGCGAAAAAAAACCTGCTGAAGTAGTTGCTTTCAAGGGTGATGCTGCACAATTATTACTATTATATGATGGTGCAGGGATTGGCCAAGGAAGCCTGGTAACAACTACAGGCAAACCTATTACTATTCCTGTTGGTGATTTTTTGTTAGGCAGGCTAATAAATCCTATGGGTGATCCTATTGATGGAAAACCGATGAATACTGAAGGGGCGTTATGGCGAAATGTAGAAGGTCCTCCACCAGGTCCTTTTGAACGGCCAATTATTTCCGAAATGTTTTCTACAGGAGTTCGTGCTATAGATTCATGTTTGACATTTGGTTGTGGTCAGCGTATGGGACTATTTGCAGGTTCAGGTGTAGGTAAAAGTACATTGTTAGGTATGATTGCACGAAATTCTGATGCAGATGTTAACGTAGTTGCATTGATAGGCGAACGTGGCAGGGAAGTAAAAGAATTTATTGAAGATTCTCTAGGGCCTGAAGGTATGAAAAAATCTGTAGTCGTTTGTTCAACCGGTGATCAGCCACCTTTAATAAGACAAAAATGTCTTTTAACTGCAACATCAGTTTGTGAATACTTTAGAGATCAAGGAAAAAAAGTTTTCTTAATGACAGATACAATTACTCGTTGTGCAATGGCAGGACGTGAGGTTGGTTTGTCAATCGGCGAACCTCCTACAATGAAAGGTTACCCACCTTCAATATTTTCTTGGCTGCAACGAGCAATCGAAAGAGCAGGTAATAGTCCAAAAGGATCTATTACGGCACTTTATACAGTTCTTATGGAAGGTGATGATATTAATGACCCTATAGTAGATACAGTTCGTGGTATAACTGATGGTCACATTTTCTTATCAAGAAAAGTTGCCGAGTCAAATCATTATCCTGCAATTGATATTTTGGGGAGTATTTCACGTTTGATGTCTGCTATTGCATCAAGTGAGCATAAGGATGCTGCAGCTAAAATGCGTAAAATATTATCTTTATACAGAGAGAACAAAGATTTAATTGATGTTGGCATGTATCAACAGGGTACTAACCCTAAACTTGATATTGCAATTGAAATGATGCCTCGTATTAATGAATTTTTGCAACAAAGAACTTCCGATAGTGTAAATATGCAAAATACTATTGAGACTATTGTAAATATGATGTCAGAAGTTGATATATAGTTAAATTTGAAGAAATAACTGGATTTTATTATATTTTTATAATAAAATTTTATATGCGAATAGCCGAATTTGTGTATTATATAGAATGTTAAATTTTGTAAAATATTTCTTAAAAACGGCTTATAAATAGCAAAAAATTTTATGACATTTTTTATACCAGATAAAGGAGTCCGGTTGTGTTCGTAAGTAAAGTAAATAGTCTTTCAAATCAAATATTTAAAGGCTATCAACATGTTAAAAACGATGTTGGAGAAAATGCTTTAAAATTATTTTATCCGTTTGATTCAGAAAAAGAGACATGCGAATTTCAAATCTATCGTGTTACCCCTTCAAAAAATTATTCATACACAATGGATTCAAATCCTTATAAAACCGTGCAAATCGAACCAAATTGGCTCCGAGAGAAGCTTTTGCATACAAAGTCGTAAGAAAAGATAGAGAAACAGGTAATGTAGTTTGGCAAGGTGCTGACACAGGCGTAAAAGTCATGAGAGCAGGAAATGAATTAAAGTACTTTTTGGATGGTGGAAGCAAGTTAACTGAAGAAGAAAATGTTGAAGGGGTAAATTATAAAGATACATGGCATAATTCTCAAAGAGTTCAAAATGAATTTGCATATACTCTTGTAACAACAAATGGTACAACTCCAAAAGGTCAAGGTGCCGGATATTTAGCAATTCCGGATTCACTAAAACCTGGTGCGAAATACAGAGGATTTGATGAAGAAAATACCGGTGAGTTATATTACGACAAGGATTTTCAAAAAGAAGCTGAAAATCAAATAAAAAATTTCTCTAACAGATTTGGTGGGAGCATTGCAAGTTTAGAAAGTATAATTCCGTATTTGAAAGAAAATGGTTATAAAGTATTATTCTCAACCCCAATAGCAAACGGTGATGATGTTGCTTCTCACAGTTATTGGAATAAAAACAATATGCAGATTTCTACAACTATGGGTAATATGGAAAACCTCAATTCTTTCTTTGAAAATTTGTATGCAAA
>JAKSUP010000050.1 GCA_024408905.1 bacterium | reverse complement strand
ACTGATAATATAATCACCCCAACTAGTATAGATGTTAAAATATGCAAGCCTGAATTCGGATTTTGGGGAGTTCCACCAAGTGATTTGGAATTGTTGAAGTTGTTTCCGAATACAACTCACGTTTATGGTTGGATTAGATGTGTAGAAGCAGGCTCGCCTGCCGATTTGGATTTGGAAATGTATGTTGATGAAAATGTCCCAACGGTATTTTATGCACAAGCTTTTTGTTCAAAATCACAATTGGCAAAGTATCTTGCTGACAAATATAACGGACTTTATATTGACATTGATGACTATGCTTCAAACTCAATTAAAGCTAAAGTTGAAGCTTTTTTGAAATTAAGATAGTTATTTCTTTATTAAATTTGAAATATCTTGGGCAAAGTCTTCTAAATCAACAACTTCATTCTTTTCGAAAAAATTGTATGCTTTTGATGCGTGTTTGACGGCAAGCGTCATAATATCAGATTTGCTGTGTGACATATCTCTTAAATAGTTGGAAAAATAATCACTCATATCTAAATCTTTAATAATAAAATCATCCGGTTCGCTTGTATTTTTAAACTCTATAGTTTTATCATTATTCATTATGGCGACGTCCTCCGTATTTATCCCACTTATGCCTTCAAATGGCTCTATATTTAACCCAAGAGGGATTCCCATTTCTCCAACAGAATTAGTTGGGGTTTTAACCTGGTTTTCTTGTTCCTCAAGTTGCTTTTGCAATAATTTTGCAAAAGTATCATCGTTGATGTCAAAACCCTGAGGTTTAGTTATTCCACCGGTCGATGACGTTGATATTTGATTAATCAAATTTTCTACTAAGCTCATACTACGATTATATAGTTTTGAACGGTGTATTTCATCATCTTAATAGTATAGATTTTAATTTTTACAGATTCCTTCTGCACAAACATATGCAGTTGACCATGCATTTTGTAAATTAAACCCACCACAGAATCCGTCTATATCTAAAACTTCGCCTATGCAATATAGATTGGGTATATTTTTTACTTCTAAAGTTTTTGGATTAAGTTGATCTAAAGCTATACCACCTGCCGTAACAGTTTCTTCTCCCTTGTCTGCACCAATAATGGTTATTCTATAGTTATGAATTCTATTTAAAATCATATCTCGCATTTTACCGTCAATTTTGTGTGCCTTTGTGTTTTGTGGAATATCCAATTCGTCTAAAATTTTACTGCCAAGTCTTTGAGGTAAAATTTCACCTAAAATATTTTTTATATCTTTATGTGAATTATTGTTTAATACCATCTGAAAATCAATATCTTCAGGGAAAAGATCTATATTTAGCTCATAAGGATATTTTTTGTATGCATTTATGGATGATATTTGAAATATTAATGGACCTGAAATTCCAAAATGTGTAAACAAAATATCTCCTGAGTAGTGGTTTATTAAACAATTTTTAGCAACAACCCCAGATATGTCTTTAAAATCATTTTGTGTTTTTAGACCAACCAAAGAAGGTTTTGTTTCATTAATTTTTAATCCAAGTTCTTCTGCAATTTCGTATCCTGAGTGTCCACCGGTTGCCAAAATAACTTTATCAAAAAAATATTCTGCGTGGTTTGTTTGTACTTTAAAAGATGTTTCGCTTTTACAAATACTATTTACATATTCTTTTATAATTTCGGCGTCTTTTATGTTTCGCAAAATGGTTTCTCTTACCAGCTTTGAACTATTAGATGTTGGAAAAATTCTATTATCATCTTGCGTATACGTTGTTATTCCCAAGTCATTAAAAAGAGAGATCGTTTCTTTGGTTGCGAATTTTGAAAAAATTGAATAAAGAAATTTTTCGCCTCTTGGATAATTTTGGGTAAGTTCTTTAAAATCATATTCTGCATGTGCAAGGTTGCAACGACCACCACCCGTCGGTAATAGAGTCAATAACGGGGATTTTTTATCAAAAAGGGTTACATCAATTCCTTTTTGAATTAAAAAATATGCACAAATACAACCGGAAGCCCCTGCTCCGACAATTCCTACTCTCATATTCTTGTTCCGTATAAGCAAACCATTTCCGGTTCTTCAAGTTCATCATAAAGCGTTTCCACAGTTTTCCCGAACAACGGATGAACAAAATCTTCTGCAATTTCAAGCATAGGTACAAGTGTAAATGCACGCTTATGAAAGTATTTATGTGGAATTGTTAATTCTTTGGTATTCATAATAAGATTGTCATAAAATATAATATCTATGTCAATTTTTCTATCTCTGTATGTATTGTCTTCAGGTAATTGAATTTTTCGTCCCAAAAGTGCTTCTATTCGTTTACATTCTGACAATAAAACTTCCGGAGAAAGAGTTGTAGATATTTGGATAATAGCATTTACAAACCAATTCTCGGTATCCATTTGCCAAGGTTCTGACTCATAGAACGAAGATGTTGCTACTATATTTATATTATCATTCATGCCTAAAAGATTTGTCGCTTGTTGCACGTAGCCAACGCGATCACCTAAATTTGAACCTAATGATAAATAAACAATTGCCATATGTTTATTTTACATTTTTCTTTAAATAAATGCAATAAAAAAGACTCTCGTATGAGAGTCTTTTTTATAACGTTTAAATAACTATTTATTATTACCATAACGTTTGTTAAATCTTTCAACACGTCCTTCTGAGTCAAGAATTTTTTGTTGACCTGTAAAGAATGGGTGACAATTTGAACAAATTTCAACCGTGATGTTTTCAGAAACAGAACCGGTTTCAATTTCATTACCACAAACGCATTTGATAACAGTTTTCTTATATTCTGGATGTAAACCGTCTTTCATAATTACCTTCTTTCCTTCAAGATTCCAAACTTGAATATTATATTTCGACCTTGTAAATATTGTAGTTTGCTAAATTTTATTTTTCAAGTGGTGCCTTTAACTAACAGCCTAATCAACAGAGAAGATGTCTTTGATATCTTCCATAGTAAGTGATTTAGTGATGTTTCTATCAATTGAAACTACGCTGTCAACAAGGTCACGTTTACGTCCTTTGATTTTTTGAATTTTTTCTTCAACGGTATTTTTAGTAATAAGTCTATAAACAAAGACTTTTTTCGTTTGCCCGATACGATAAGCTCTGTCTGTAGCTTGATCTTCGACGGCAGGGTTCCACCAAGGGTCATAGTGAATAACATAGTCTGCACCTGTCAAGTTCAAACCTGTACCACCTGCTTTTAAACTTATCAAGAATATTGGTATGTTCGGATTGTTGTTAAAGTTATTAACAGCAGCTTCTCTGTCTTTTGTTTTACCCGTCAAGTATTCATAAGGAATATCAGAACGTCCTAACCAATCTTTAATTATGTCAAGCATGTCAACAAATTGGCTGAATAATAGCACTCTGTGACCTCCCTGAATAATTTGCTCAAGCATTCCTTTAAGGTATTCAAATTTACCTGATGGAATAACCCCTTTAACGTGTTCTTTGTCATACAATTTAGGGTGACAACAAATTTGACGTAAACGAAGTAACGCAGAGAAAATTGACATTCTGCTCTTTTCAAGTCCGTTAAGTTCAATTGATTTAAACAATTCTTCTTTTGTACTGTCAAGAACTTCCAAGTAAAAGTCACGTTGTTCATCCGTAAGTTCGCAGTATGCCATGTTTTCAACTTTATCCGGCAAATCTTTTGCAACGTCACGTTTCATACGTCTCAAAATGAATGGGAAGATTTGAAGTTTCAAACGTTTTTCAACAGTTTTATCTTGTCTTTCCATAATCGGTGTAACATACCTGTAATTGAATTCTGCTACGTTAAACAAAAATCCCGGCATTAAAAAGTCAAATACTGACCAAAGTTCCTCAAGTTTGTTTTCAATAGGAGTGCCGGAAAGTGCCAATTTATGGTCGGAAACCAATTCTTTAACAGACTGTGCTGTTTGAGAAATTGCGTTTTTAATGTTTTGAGATTCATCCAAAATAACATATCTGAATTTATGTTTTTTTAGTTTTTCAATATCACGTCTTACAAGTGCATAACTTGTGATAATAATATCGTAGTTTGGTATTTCTTTAAATAAACCTTTTCTGTCAGCACCTTGAATTTTTAAGCAAGTTAAATTAGGTGCAAATTTCTGGATTTCATTTTCCCAGTTAAATACGACTGTAGTCGGAGCAATAACCAAAGTAGGCTGTGGCCCGTCGACTTCTTTTGCTTTTTGTAATAATGCCAACGCTTGAAGAGTTTTACCTAACCCCATATCATCAGCCAAAATGCCGTTTAAACCGTATTGATACAAGAACCAGAGCCAATTAAAACCTTTAACTTGATATTCACGGAATTCAGCATTAACACCTTTTGGAAGGTCAATTCCTTCTGCTGTAGTTGAGAATGTTGAAATTTGTTCCCAGAATTTTTGGAATTTATCACTCATGACAAGTTCAAAACCTTGGTTTTGAAGTTCTGTAATCAAACCTACACGGTATGTTTTAACCAAAAATTTGTTTTCGTTGTTTCTGTATGCATCAAAAGAGTTGAATGAACGCATAATCTGGTAAATATTTTGTGCAGGATATTCAACAAAGCCTAAACTGCGAACTCTGGCATATTTTTCACCGTTTTGTATAGTGTCATAAATGTCATCAAAGTTGATTACTTCGTCGCCAACCTGACCATAGATTTGAATTTCCATACTATCAATTGATTCTTCTGAGAAATCAATTTTTGCACACATTCTGAAAGGATCAGAGATAAGTTTAAAGAAACTCATATCATCACGTTCTTCAAAAACCCATCCTTCTCCGGCTTGTTGTTTATAGTAGTTATAAAAATCTATTGCATTTTCTTTTTCTAAAGCAAGGTTATTTGTCTGCATTGGAACAAATTTACACGCAAGCAGCATATTATATGCCATCTGTTCATGTTCATAATCTCTTTTTATCCAATATATTAAATCATCTTGCTCTTGGCTTTTTACAGATAAATACGGCGATTTATCGTTTTGTTTAGAATATGGAACTCTAACACCAGAGTAGTCAAATTCCAAAGATGCCTTTAATGATTGGTCATAATCAATACCCAGTGTAACTACGTTTACAGGAGGCTTATGATCCATAAGGAGTTTACTGATATTTTCAGCGATTGTAACATTCATTATTTCTTGAAGATGTGGTAATTCTTCATAAACAAATTTGCCACCATCAGCATCTTTAAGGTCGGTGAATGTAGATTTTATGATACTTTGAGGTAATTCATTCATCGCTACATTAATCGGGAATATAACATTTTTGTACCTGCCCCATTTAATTTGCCTTGAAAAATATTTAATTTCTTCAAACGGATAAGTTTCTTCTTTATCAGGTCTTGTCCAAAAGAGTTCTAAAACGATATTCGTACCACCGTTTACGTTGGTAGTTGAAACATCAAGATTTAAATCCCAAACATTATTAGTAAACATTATGCGTTCTTTGGTTTTTTCATCCAAAACCTCTTCTAAATCGGCCAATAGAGGAAATACCGGAGCAAATTTCGTAATCGGAATGTCGTACCAGCCGGCTTTTTTATCCTGTTTTGATATTTTTAGCAGAGTCTGAAATAATGCAAGTTCTGCTTTTTGTTTATCGTTAAGTTCAAAATCTGGGTTTTCTCGCTGCGCTTCAATCAATCCTCGCAAAATTGTTTCTAAAGAACGTACTATCTTATTTGTGGAACGATCTCTTACTAAAATTGAGAAAAAGTTTTGGCGTCTTTTTGGGTTGAAATGAAATATATAATTACCTTGCGGATTTTCAACCGGTGGTGCAACAATATCCGATAAATCAGGTTTTATATCAAATTTTTCTTCCAACCAAGAATCATAGGCATCTGTTTCTAATGCTTTCAGGGCAACTGCAACAGAATGTTTACACCATTCTTCTTTTAATGGGCAGTTGCAACGAGCTTCAACTTTATTCTTTTTAAAGATTAGGTCTGTTATATAAAAATCTTGGTAGTTTCCTTTTACTTTACCTTTGAAAAAGTTCTTTTCAGGATAAGCTTCTAAGACCATATCTTTTTGATAATATTCATAACCACGTCTCCAGCTGCCTGAAGTCGCATTTTGTTTTAAGAAATCATAATTAAATTTATATTCACTCATAAGTGAAAAAAGTCCTCATTTTCGGGTTTAACATATAAAAACAGCAAGAATAGATGAATGTTTTCTATCCTCTGCTAAAGGCTCCCAACCATACCTTAATAGGTTTACCTTATCTTAATTATTACATAGATTTTATTATTATGCAACAATTTATATATTTTGTTGTGTTAGTTTAATTAATTTTATTTCTTTTACTTGGGGTTTTCTTTTCTTTACTTTGCTAAAAAAGAAAAGAAAATGCACATATAAAAGGAAAAAATATAAATTTATAAATAAAAACTAAGTTCAACAAAATATCTATTGTGGTGAACTTAGTCTAAGAACAAACATATAAAATATAAAAAATACATAAATTGTAAACATTTGTAACAATATTTCTTAAAACGCTAAAGTTTTTTAAATTTGTGCCGTAATACATGGCAAGGAAACAAGGAAAAAGGAGACTCAAACAATGGGTTTAGCAGCATCACAAGCAAGATATTTAGCTCTAGTAGCTCAACAAACAAACTTGCAATATCAAGGACAACAAATCAACCAAGAGAGAAGTGTATTAGCACAACAAACGGCTGAATTATATAGCACGTTGTTAGGTATGGATGTTCCAACTCCACCTTCTACAAAAGCATATACAAAAGTTCAATACCAAGGAGTATCAGGTGGTGTAAAATACGCATTTGATACCAGCGATATCGTACCATGTGAAAATAATATGTACACTATTACATTAAATAACACCGTATATGGTTCTTGTATCGTTGAAACAGCAGATACAGTTACTGTAAGAAAAGATATGAAAGAAATTAAAGGTACTACTATTAACGGAGACGGTAAAACTATTGTAACTGATGCTGATATCGAGAATTTATACGTAATTGACGCTGCCGGTAATTGTGTAAAAGCTAATAAAAACACCGATTTTGACAAAGACGAAGATGATAATTATGTTTTGAGATCTGGCGTTAAATACTTTAGAAAAGATGATGCAGGTGAAGAATCAAGACAAATTGATGCTGCCGGTGGTATTACAGTATCAGGTCACGATGCTTATACTTTAGATCAAGCCAGAGATTTGGGTAAAATTACCAAAGAAGAATATGACGGATATGTAACCGGTATAATAAATGCAGCTATAACAAAAGATAATGGCGAAAAAACTTTGGATAAGGACTCATTTCTAATTTATCTTGATGATGGTGGCAAAGCACATTTTATTTTGAAAGATGACGCAACAAAGGATAAAAACCAAGCTCATCGTTATGACTATAATCCTACCGGTGAATACATAAAAAAAGAAAAGAAAAAAGATTGTCAAATTGAATTTGATCCAAGTACAGGCAGAATCACTAACATAAAAGTGCCAAACAGAGATGCAGAGGGTAATATATCATCTTATACAAGTATATCTGTTGAAGCATCTGAAGTAACTGACACAGTAGCTTATGACAAAGCCAATGCAGATTACAAATATCAACAGTATTTATATGACAAAGAACAACAAGATATTAACGCAAGAATTGAAATTATCCAAAAAGAAGACCGAAACTTAGAATTAAAATTATCAAGACTTGATACACAGAACAAAGAAATCGACACAGAACTTGAAGCTCTTAAAAAAGTTCTTGAGAAGAACATAGACAATTCTTACAAAACATTTAACGGTTAATAAAGCTTTCCCTGTTAAGGGACATTTAGTCGAATAAATAGATCGAGAGCCCCGAAGAGGGGCTCTTGGTCTATAATTGTTTTGCTAATGCATTTTTTTGCAAGTTATCTAAAATGCCTTTATAGAGTTCAATGGAAGTTTTCTCTTTCAATGGAAGAACATCAGTATAAATGCCGGAATTAATT
>JAKSUP010000005.1 GCA_024408905.1 bacterium | reverse complement strand
CAACATCCATTCTGTCTTGCAACCGTAGGTTGCTCTAAACGGTGGCTGTTTTTCTCTTCTTTTGGGTGCGTTTTCTTCTCTTTTACTTGCCAATAAAAGAGAAGAAAATGCACATAGATAAAAAACTAAGAAATAGTAAAACCCTCTCCTGCCTTTCAGGCACCCTCTCCCTAGGAGAGGGAAAATAAATACCAATAATAAATATTATGTAAAAAAGGATGACCATTTAGTCATCCTTTTTTTATTAGTTATTTTAGTGCTATATTGTAAGTCCTCCGTCGACTTCGATTACTTGACCTGTTACATAATCGGCATCAAGAGCTAAGAATTTAACGGTTTTTGCAACATCTTCAGTTTCTCCAAGACGTCTTAAAGATATATATTGAGCAATTTTTTCTGCATCAAGTCCTTCCGTCATCGGAGTTTTAATAAAACCAGGTGCAACAGCATTTACTCTAATATTTCTTGAACCAAATTCTTTTGATAATGTTTTTGTTAAACCAATAATACCTGCTTTAGAGGCAGAATAGTTTGCTTGACCGGGATTTCCATAAACACCGACAATACTTGCCATATTAACAATTGAACCTTGTCTTGCTTTCATCATGTGTTTGATTACGTGATGTGATACACAATATACACTATTCAAGTTGATATTAATAACCTTTTCCCATTGTTCCGGTAACATTCTTACAAATAAACCATCTTTTGTAATTCCTGCATTGTTGATTAATACATCAATTTTTCCATGGTTTTCAATCATTTTTGAAACATTTTCGCCAACAGCTTCAAAGTTTGATACATCGAAACTGTAAAAATAAGCATTAACTCCAAGTGCTTTGATTTCATCCAAAGCCGGTTGAGCTTGTTCTTGCGCACAAATATCATTAATAATAATGTCGCATCCTGCAGCTGCTAATTCTTTTGCGCAGCATAAACCAATGCCACGTGAACCACCTGTAACTAAAGCAATTTTTCTATCAGTCATATTATGTCTCCTTATATTAATTCGTTTATGGTTTTTTCTAATGAATCTTTATCAAATACATTTAAAACCCTTGCATCAGGAATTATTCTTTTGTTTAAACCTGCCAAAACTTTCCCGTTTCCGATTTCTATAAAAGTATCAACACCATTTTCAGCCATCTTTTGGATAGTTTGTGTCCAATGAACTGATGAATACATTTGCTGAGGCATCTTTTTTCTAAAATCTTCGTGTTTTGTTGTGATTTCTGCATCAACATTTGTAATAACAGGTATTGAGGCATCTTTTAATTCTATATTCTTAATAAATTTTTCAAATTCATCAGCCCCATTTTTTACATATTTTGAGTGAAATGCACCTGAAACAGCAAGTGGAATAATTTTAGCGTTGTTATCTTTTGCGATATATTTACAAACCTCGTTTACTGCATCATTATCTCCGGTTATAACAACCTGCTGTGGAGAATTATAGTTTGCAACATCAACATAACCAATTTTTGAGCCTCTTGTCAAACCTTCTTTTAAATCTTCCTCTTTAGCTCTTATAATTGCAACCATCTTGCCGGCCTTAACTTCATTCATGAGTTCTGCCCTTTTTTGAATACATTTCATAGTATTTTCTAAAGACATTACACCGGCACAATACATTGCACAATATTCTCCCAAACTATGCCCTGCTACGTAGTGTGGTTGGATATCCAATCGTGACTTTAGTGCTTCTAATATTGCAATGGACGTTGTAACAATAGCCGGCTGAGAATTAATAGTTTGTTTTAATTCATCTTCAGTACCTTCAAAACAAAGTTTTGAAATATCTTTTCCAATAACTTGTTTTGCTTTATCAAAAATATTCTTTGCTGTCTGATAATTATTATAAACATCTTTTCCCATTCCAACAGATTGAGATCCTTGTCCGGGAAACAGAAAAGCAATTTTCCCCATAAATACTCCTCTTATATAACTTTTCTAAATTATAACATAAAAAAAGACTTGCCATTATGACAAGCCTTTTTTTAAATTATATTTTATTAAATAATTTCTGCAATTGTTTTATTTACTTGAGTTTCAACTGCATCACGAGCAACACGTACAGCATTTTTTATAGCATATGCTTTGCTTCTGCCATGTGCGATAACGGTAACTCCTTTAACACCCAAAAGCAAGCAACCACCAAATTCTTCATAATTTATTCTGCCATAAATTCTTCTCATGAATGGTTTTGCAAGCATTCCGATTATCATTCCCAAGAAGTCAGACTTAAATTCGCTTTTTATCATCTTGAATAGCAAAGAAGATGTTCCTTCAACTACCTTCAAAACAACGTTTCCTGCGAAGCCGTCACATACAACAACATCACATACATTCAAGAAAAGTTCCTTTCCTTCTACATTACCCATAAAATTAAACTTTTCTTTTTCTTCTTCAAGCAAGTTATATGTACTTTGTGCAAGTTCATTACCTTTTCCTGCCTCTTCACCGATATTCAAAACCCCAACTTTTGGTTTTTGAATACCTAAAACATTTTTAGAAAAAGTCATGCCCATGATTGCGAATTGTTTAAGCATTTGAGGAGTGCAATTGCTATTTGCACCACCATCAATAATGACAACCGGTTTTTTCATTGTAGGCAAAGTAACAGCAATAGCAGGTCTGTCAATTCCTGGGATTCTACCCAATCCAAATAAACTTGATGCCATTGCAGCACCTGTTGAACCAGCAGCAACCAAGCCGTCAGAACTTCCTGTTGCTACGGAATTAACTGCCAGAACAATAGAGGAGTTTTTCTTTTTACGAATAGCTTGTCCGGGTGCTTCGCCCATTTCAATAACTTCTGAGGCATGAGTAATTTTGATGTCCAAAGATTTGATATCAACTTTTATTTTTTTCTTTTTACCTGCTTTTCCACAATCGGAAAGAAATCCTTCTTGTTGTATAGTTTCAAGACATTGTTCAATTTGATCCTGTTTACCAACAAGTTCAAGTGCGACACCATATTGTGCTGCACCCCAAACGGCGCCGGCAACTATCTCAAAAGGAGCGTGGTCCCCACCCATTGCGTCAACTGCTATTCTTGTCATTAATACCCTCTATTCTTTTTATGTGAAACTATTCTTCAGTTTTTTCTTCAGCCGGAGTTTCTTCTGCTTTTTCTTCTACAACTTCAGCTTCTTTAACTTCTTCAACAGTTTTAGTTTCTTCAACTACTTCTGCAGCCTTTTTAGCTTTTGTTGATTTTTTAGCAGGAGCTTTTTTTGCAGGTTTTTTAACTTCTTCAGCTGATTCTACAAAACCTTCTGCTTTTCTTGAAACAACTTTGCCTTTGTATTGACCACAAGCTGTGCAAACTGTATGAGCCAGAACTACTGCTCCACAATTAGGACATTTAGTTGTGGTAGGTTTTGTTGCCTTCCAATTTGATCTTCTTTTACCTTGAGCGCTGTGCCCTGTTCTTTTTTTTGGTACTGCCATTTTTCCTATACCTTTCTAATTTACTACTACTTATATTTTCGGTTTTTCTTGTGTTTAAAGGGTTTTAATCCTTTCTTTCTATTTTTATAGATTTGAAAACATCCATTCTGTCATCATGGATATTTATATCATCTTCGGAAACAAACATCCCTTCATTACAATTTATACCACAAACCTTTTTATTTGGTAAAGCTAATATTACAGATTGATACAATAAGTCATAAATATCTATTTCATCTGCCCCGTTTAAGTCGGTAATAAATTGGCCTGAAGATAGCTCAAACTCTTGTCCGTAGTCGTTTTGCAGAGCTTGTTTTGCAAAAGTTTCTTCTATATCAATATCTAAATCGTAATCATATTCATTTAAGCATCTGTCACAAGTAAGTTTAATTTTTCCTAAAGCATGCCCTGTAACTTCAATAAAATCACCTAAAGATTTTATTTCTAAATCTGCTTTGATATTACATCCGAATTCTTCCATAAATTCATCAAATTCGTAAGCAAGTGTTTTATTTGGCTCAAATTCAATATCTTCGATTAAGATTTTATGCATAAGTTTCCTCTTGAAGAATTACGCTTGCAATTTGAGTTGACACAAAGCATAATTTTTTAATAGGTCCGATTGGCTCTTTTTCAACCAAAACAGGTGTAGGACTTTTCATAAGCTGTTTTAATTCGGCATAAACTGCTTGAGGATTATCAAAATACATAACAACAGGAGTTGCTGAACCTTTTAGAAATAAAATCAATGCAGTTCTTGTTTTTTGAGGTTGATTAAATTGTTGAACCATTATTACTCTCCTTCTTTTTTACCTGTATGTATTATAATATAAAAGTTGATAAGATAAAAGTTAATAAGTAAAATCCGAGGCAATAATGATAGAAAATATAGAAAAAATTAAAGAAATCTTAAATAATGATGGAGTAATAGCTTTTGTAACAGATACGGTTTGGGGTTTGGGGTGTTTACCATCAAGCGAAAAAGCTGTTAAAAAAATATACGAAATAAAGCACAGAGAGGCTAAAAAACCACTTATACTTATGAGTAACGAAGTTTACAATTTGTTTGATTATGTAAAACAACCAATTTCAAAACTTGGTCAAAGTTTAATTAAAGAACATTTTCCTGGTGCATTAACAATTGTTACGGAAAAATCTGACAGAACTTCTGATTATTTAACTTCAAATATGCCGACTGTAGGTATTAGAGTTCCCGACAACGAAATATTTGCAGAAATATGTAAAAATATAGAAGGTCATGTTTTAGCAACAACAAGTGCAAATATTTCAGGCGAGCCACCTGCATTAACCTATGATGAAGCAATAGCTTATATAGGTGAACAAGTTGATTACGTTGTCCCCGATTATGGTTACAGTGCAAAAGGCAGAGCCTCAACTGTTGTCGGACTCGTTAAAGATGATATCGTTGTCTACAGACAAGGTGATGTAGTGGTCTAAGCTTCTGCTTTTACTCTTGATTTGCCGTAATATAGCATTGATGAATAAACACTTACGGCTTTTTGAGCATACACAGTTACGCCGAATGTAACTTCTGCTCTGTTTGTTGAAGAAAGCTCTTGTACTAAATCTAGGCCCTCGTTGTATGTTTCTTGCCTGCTGACTTCCTTGCAAGAGTACTCTTGGTTGGAATACATACTTACCACATATCCTTTCGGTTTACTAATTGGGGTTCATTATCATGATAACCTATTTTTTGAGTTTTTCAAGTGTCTAAAATACCCTTTATTAAAATATCTGTTCCAATCTGTTTAATATCATAGATTTTTATTGTTTTACATTCTGAGATATCTTTGTATTTACCCCCGTTGAAACAGCTTTTACCTTCGTTATCATTCAGAATTTTTGGGGCAACAAATTGATAAATTTCGTCGATTAGATTGTCTTTGAGCATACTTCCGGCGAGCGTTCCTCCACATTCTACAAAAACTGAACAAATTCCTTTTTTGTATAAGTTTTGTAAAACAGATTTTATATCCAAGTTTTCGTCTTTAATTGGAGTATTTTCTTTTGTTGCAATATAAATTTCGCCTTGTTGATATATTTTAGCGTTTTTATCGGTTCTATTATCTTTATCCAAAACACATTTGAATTTATGTTCCATGGTCGGATTGTCTGCAATAACTGTATTTGAAGATGTCATTATGCAATCAAACAGTTTTCTCAATTTATAAACTTCTTTGCGAGAAGCATCTGACGTTATCCATTTAGAAGAACCTGTGCTTGTTGCAATTTTGCCGTCAAGAGTTGTTGCAGTTTTTAGAACAACATAAGGCAAACTTTTTCTTATATTTTTTATAAATCTGCGATTTAAAAACTCGGCTTCTTCTTTTAAAACACCTTCAACTACTTCAATCCCTGCTCTTTTAAGAATTGAAACACCATTTACTTTGGGATTTACATCTTTCATCGCAAACACAACTTTTTTTATTTTGTGTTCAATAATTATATCTGTGCAAGGAGGGGTTTTACCGTAATGTGAGCAAGGTTCAAGATTAACATATAATGTCCCGCCTTCAGCTTCACCAATTTTTAATTTTGAAAGTGCGTCACGTTCTGCGTGATTTTCACCACACTTTTTATGATAACCTTTAGAAATTATTTTTCCGTTTTTATCCAGCACGACACAACCTACTAAAGGATTAGGAGATGTTTTTCCTTCACCTTTTTGCGCAAGCTTGAAGCACATTTTCATATATTTTTCGTGTATAGATTTTTCTTTAAGCATACGGTTATTATATAACAATTTTTTTGCTTACAAAAGTCAGAACAAAAGCATTCCTACATTATTCGTATGATGTCATGACTTGACAAAAACGCTATGATACTTATGGACTATAGTAGGGAAAAATATGATTAATTCAATTTTCTTTGATGAATTATATAAGCAATTTTCATGGTACGATTCAGTATTTACTGATGTCGTGCGTAATTGCAGCAGCGAATTCTTTTTCGATGGATTTGAATATAAACTCGCTTCTGTAAGTACAAATATGAATATTCTTGCGCAAAATGAAACTTTTTTCGTTACTAAAGTCAAAATTAATGCTAAAAATGATGTCTATATAAGAATTTCTCAAGAAGCCATCGATGTTGTTTTAGACAAGGTTTTAGGGAGAAATAATAAACGATTTGAATTAACAGAAGTTACAGAATTAGAAGCGCGAATTATAACGGCATTTAATGATTTTCTTTATGAATCACTTGCCCCAAACTTTACTATAGAGCCAAATCGTCGTTATAATGAGATTTTGCATTTAACATATTTTGTAAAAAGCGAAGCTTCTGAAACTGCTGCAAAATTCATTATTTCAGTGCCAAAGGATATTTTAAAACCACAGGGGATTGAAATCGGCGAACAAAAGTTTACAGATATGGATTTTGCACATACTCCTGTTGAAGTCAATTTGCTTCTTGGAACGACTATGTTTCCTTTAGCAGAAATCAAGAAATTAGATGTTGGAGATATTGTTCTTTTTGAGAACAGTAATTCTTCAGAAATGACTCTTGTTTGCGAAAATATTATTCAAAAATTTGAAGTCAGACCAAATGATAAAATTATAGTACCTTATGATATGTCGGGAGGAAATGACATGGATAATGCTAATACTAACTTGTGGGATAGTATTCAAGTAGATATGTCTGCTGAGTTTGACAAGGTAAAAGTCACTCTCGGAGATTTAAAAAGTATTGAAGAAGGTTTAATTGTTGACTTGTGTTCTGTGTATGATAACAAAGTTGCTTTAAAAGTCGGTGGGAAAACCGTTGCAGCAGGGGAGCTTGTCATAATTAACGATAGATTTGGCGTAAGAATTGAAAAAGTTACTGAATCAAACGGCCAATGTGAACCTGATGCGATACCTTCACAAGATGTAGAAGATAATTCTGAAACAGAAGAAAAAGCTTCAGAAGACTTTGATTACTCAGATTTTGAAGTAGAAGAAAAAGCAGAATAATTGACTTATTAGATTTGGGAATTAAATAAAGGTTAGAAGGACTTTTCCTTAAACTAACCTTCCTCAAAAGAGGAAAATGAGAGGTAATAATGGGATATTTAACTAATTTTATTGTTTATACGTTAGCCATGGTCGGTGTAATCGGAATTGCACTTATTGTATTTAAAAATGCGACCAATGGTGCTTGTAAATCAAGTGGGAAATTTTTAAAAGTGATAGATACATTATCTATCGGCGCGAGAAAGAATTTATATATCGTATCAGCCGGTGAAGAAAAATTTCTAATTGCAGGAGATGTTGACAGAACGACTTTAATATCAAAATTAAATCCTTCATCTCAAAACTTGTATGAAGAAAAAATATCTTCAATAGCTTCTTTGTGTGCAGATGAATATTCAACGCAAAGTTTTAGAGAAACTATGCCTCAACAAAAATCTCCGGCTAAAAAAGAATTTATGGATAAATCAATTGTTGGTATCAAAAATTCCTTGATATCCAAAAGTGCAAAAGAAACTCCTTATGCATCTGTAATGAGAAATTTGGCAACAAAAATGCAGGGAGGGATTTCAGTTAACGAAATAGAAACAACTATGGGGAGAAATAGATAATGGACTCCGTTTTACAAAATATGAATCCAGTTCTACAAATGCTTACAGTAATGACATTATTTTCATTACTGCCATTTGTATTTTGTTGTATGACATCTTTTTTAAGATTTTCAATAGTATTTTCTCTTTTGAAAACAGCTATGGGTGTTCAAGTACCACCTTCAATCGTAACAATCGGGTTATGTATGATTTTAACTTTTTACACTATGGGTGGTGTTTTTCAACAGATGTATGACAAAGGTTCTATTCCGTATCAAAAAAACGGTAACTTAATAATGACAATAGATGAAGGTTCAAAACCTTTGAAAGAATTTATGCTAAAACAAACAAGACAATCTGATTTAGCATTCTTTGTAGAATTAAGGCATAAGGCGCCTTTAAAATCTCCTGAAGATTTAACAATTTGGGAAATAGCTCCTGCCTATATTTTGAGTGAATTAAAAGTCGCATTTGAAATAGGTTTTGTAGTTTTTGTACCATTTATTGTATTGGACTTGGTAGTTGCAAACATATTGCTGGCACTCGGTATGTTTATGTTATCTCCGACAATTATATCGTTGCCGTTTAAATTGTTGATATTTATTGCAGTTGACGGCTGGGCATTAATTGTTCAAGGCTTGGTACAAAGTTATAATTAGCGAGGGCTTGAAAAAATGGAAATGTTAACTGAATATAAAATAATTGAAGATAGAATTTTTACAATTAGGGGTCAAAAAGTTATGGTTGATTATGACCTCGCAGAACTTTACGGCGTAAAAACAAAACGCTTGAACGAAGCTGTTAAAAGAAATTCTGACCGATTTCCTGCAGATTTTATGTTCAAACTTAATGATAATGAGCTTAAAAAACTGGTCGCAAATTGCGACCGGTTTAAGAAATTAAAATATTCTTCAACAACTCCGAATGTTTTTACAGAACAAGGTGTCGCAATGTTATCAAGTGTTTTGAATAGTGAAAGAGCAATTGCTATTAATATTGAAATTATTAGAACTTTTGTAAAATTAAGACAATACGCATTAACGACTGATACCAAAAACCAAGAAATTGCAGAATTACAAAAAATATTGATGTTACATATTGAAAATACGGATAACAAGTTTGCAGAGCATGAAACAACAATTAAACAGATAATTGATGTGTTAAACAATTTAATAGAAAAACCTAAAGAAAATAATCCGATAGGTTTTAAATAAACAGAAATTAGCGAGGGCTTGAAAAAATGGAAATGTTAACTGAATATTTAGCAAAAGGTTTTATGGTAATGCTTTCAATATCAATGCCGTGTGTATTGGTGGCAGCTGCTATAGGTTTGGTTGTAGGTATTATTCAGGCTGTTACTCAGGTACAAGAACAAACTATTTCTGCTGCTCCAAAAATCTTTGCTGTTTTCTTGGTTATTATTATTGGCGGTTTAGGATTTATAAAACTTTTAACTAATCTTTTCCAAGAAGGTGCAGCACTTGCTTTCAATGGTGTATCAAAAGCTGACAGCTATGTTTTGCCTGCCAATTATTATAGATACACAACCCCTTTCGAAGGCGAGATGAAGGGGGACAAGTTTAAGAATGTTCCTGATGTAAAAGAAATAATGAAAAATCCGGGTAAAGTTCCTTATATAGATAAAAATAGCAAATTAAAATATGATGTTGCACCAAAAACTCCTATGCCAAAGCCAAATTTTGTTGAAACTAATAAAATTATAGGAAGGTAAATGAATAATATAAAGGTAGTCAATTTAATAGCTAAAATTAACTTTGCTAATATGGCAAAGGTTTTGTTTATGTGTCTATTCTTTGTATTTGGATTTTTGCCAAGCTATGCTTTTGAAGATTGTATAGTAACGGCTGATGGGAAATTGACGGATATAAGTATTGATGATAATACAATTATTGATGTTTACCCCTTGATTACTATTATGGGCGAAAAACATACATTAATGGTGCATCCTTTAAAAATGGGTTCAACACATTTTAGCGTTTTAAAAGATAAAAAAACAAAAATCAATTTAAAAGTAGATGTTACAGATGTATTAACAAGAATAGAATGTGATGATAAAAATGTAGAAATTCAGACAATGGATATACCACCGGCAACGGATAATTTTAGAATAGATGTGCCACCGTATATGATGAGAGGAGTTGAACAATGGATCAACTAATCTCACAAATAGCAATGCTTTTTCCGGGCTTTGAAAAATGGTTTTCTGCAGGTTTTGTTGTTTTTTGCAGACTTTTAGGATTTATAAGATTTTCTCCCGTATTTAACAGAAAAGAAATTAATACCATAACAAAACTTGCATTATGTATAATTTTGGCAATTATGCTCACTCCTCTTTTGCATCCTGCAATGCCGCCAAAAAATGTTTCACCAATGATATTTTGGTTATTAAACTTTGCAGTCGGTGCAATTATGGGGTATTTGGCACAACTGATTTTACTTGCTATAGAAGCCGGTGGGGATATGATTAATACCCAAATGGGTTTATCTTCAGCTATGGTAATGGACCCGAGTACAAACAGTCAAACATCTATTTTGAGTCGTATGATTACTATGCTCGGGATTTGTATTTTTATAGAAATTGGTGGCTTGTATTGGCTTTTTAATGCCTTTGTGAGGAGTTTTACGATTTTTCCTATCTACGCAGTTCAAATTCCTTTGGAACAAATTGTAAATATGGATTATTTAATCAAAACGACATCAAATGTTTTGTATGTCGGTTTGCAAATTGCGTCACCCGTACTAATTGCGACACTTGGTCAAGATATTATTTTGGGTGTAATTTCTAAAACTGCACCACAAGTAAACGTATTCCAACTCAGCTTCCTTTTTAAACCTGTTTTAGGTGCTGCAATTATGATATGGATTTTACCAATGCTTATTAATGTTATTTCTGACTTTTTCTTGTCATTTTCTGCAATTTATTAATAGTTTTAAAAAACAGAAAAAATTAAAGTCGAAATTTACGACCTTAAAATTATTTTTTATCATCAGTTACAAAACCAATTTTAGTTGGTTTAGTTCTGTCCATTAACAGATTAATTGCTTGCATTAATTCTTGGTTATCCAGTTGATTATCTTTACAATGTTCTATAAATAATTGTTCTAAATCAGTCAAGCGCCTATTTAATTCTTTATTTTCTAAAGCAAACTGTCGCACTTGAACAAATGTCATCATGATTTGTATGTTTACTTGTATAGCTTTTTTGCTATTAAGAACAGAGGATAACATTGCGACTCCTTGTTCAGTAAATACATAAGGATTATAGCGGCTTTTCGCACTAATTTTTGCGGTGCCAAATTGGTACCGCAAATTTTTTGTTTCTTCATCAGTTAATTGAAACATGAAGAATTCCGGGAAGCGTTCAATATTTCTCTTTACAGCACGATTCAAAGCTTTGACATCTACTTCATACAAATTAGCTAAATCTCTGTCAATCATAACATTTTGACCACGAATTGTAAAAATCATGTTTTTAATATTATCAGCTACATTTACTTCATTCATAAGCTAATTTTATCAAAAATTTAGCTTATAATCAATAAAATCAGGTTAAAATGACTTTTTCGGAAATGAATGTAACAATAATTTTACAATTGATAATTTTAAGCAATTTTGATTTGCTTATTACGTTTATATACTTAGTGTAATATTTAGATGAAAGGTTTTATTATGCCAAAAGTTAATGTTATAGATAGTATAAATCATAGCTTAAGTTTAATAAATGAGCTTACAGGAAAAGGTATTGCTGAAAAAACAGAAATTGCAATAAGAGAAACTATAGATAAAGTCGCAGACAAGGTATTAAGTAAAGAAGCCAGCGATGCAATAAAATCAAGTGTTTCTGCGCAAATTAAAACTATTCCACCTGTTTTTGCAATAGAAATGGAAACAGCACGGTTTAAAACTGCAAATGCAATTGGTTATTTAATAAAAGAATCCGGTTTTCCACAAACTTTTGTAGACTCAGTTCTGTATGAGCCCCTCTACAGAGCTTCATTACGTATTCAGAGGAATGGATTCCCTGAAAGGAAGGATATTGATTTTGCTTTTAAGATAATAAATGAAAAGACTCATCCTGAAAAGATAAAAGATACTGCAGCCAAAACTTTATCTGATTTAGCTACTGTAATGAAAAAAACTGAGCAAGAGTTGATTGCTGAACAAGATGCAAAGAGGCCTTCTTGTTTTAATTTAGAAGAACTATTAAAAACTTTAAGAGAAGATATGGATAGATATAAAAAGCGAGCAGAAAAAATGGTAAATTCCGGGAAGTTGGAATTTAACCCATTTGTATAATTGAATTATATTTATTTTAAAATTTTATTTTCCACCTTTTTTGTGCAAAATTTCCGACTAATTTCAAAACAGACTTTGCCTTTCCACTCTCTTTGGGGAGGAGGGTGCAATTGTCCAAAACTTGTTTTGCTACAAATGCGGGTGGTGGTTTTATTGATATTGGGCAAGTATGCCTAACCGACAGTACTCTACTATCTTCAAACAGTTTTGTTGAACCCCCACCCTAACCTTCCCCCTTGGAGACACTACTGTCCATGATAAATTCAGGTAAATATACCTGTCATCCTGAATAGCCGTGTAATATAGAAAATAGTTTTATAATCAAGACATAAATTTAAGGCGTATTTCAGGATCTTACCAGCTTGTAGTGTTACTTGTTTTTGGGTAAGATTCCGAACAATTTGAAAATCAAGTATTCACATATGTTCATACTGATTTTCTAAATTTTCGGAATGACATATTTTTCTTATGTTTTTATTATTCAAAAATTATCATGGACAGTAATGCCTCCCCCTTGGAGAGGGAACAAATTTTTTACACACCAAATAAACACTTAGTGCCTCAGTGCCTCAGTATCTTAGTGCTTTTGACCGGATTGCCACATTCCACTCACAATTATGTACCCCTATCCGATTTACCCCTATCCGATTTACCCCTATCCGATTTTGTATGTTTCGTAAAACTTAACAACAAAATCGACCTATTTTGGATTTTTCCACAACTTCTTTATTTTCCTAGTTCGTGTGCTTTTTGGGTGGTTGATTTAATAACTTCGTAAAAAAGTTCTTCAGAATTTTTTTCGTTCATGCAATTAACCCCAACAGCAGTACATCCACCTTTTGTTGCAACATTTGAAATCAAATTTTCCATTGAGATTTCTCTATTCAAAGCCATTTTACCTGCTCCAATTGCCGTTTGAATAGATAACAAAAGAGCGTCTTCATATTCCATTCCGAGTTTTTCTCCGGCGCGAGCAATTTCATTAATAACTTTGTAGAAAAATGCAGGGCCTGAACCTGAAATAGCTGTTACAATATCAATTTGGGCTTCGTCTTCAAGAACAATACATTTACCTATGGTTTCTAAAAGTGATTTTATGTACTCCAAATCGTCTTTTGTACATTTATCCCCACCAACCATACCACTCATACCTTCGCCGACTAAAGCCGGAGTATTTGGCATAACCCTTATTTCTCTGGTATTTTGAGGCAAATTTGCTTCAAGCTTGTTTAATGTTACACCGGCTGCAATTGATACAATTAGTTTATTCGCTGTTATAAATGATTTAATTTCTTCTAAAACTCCCAATACCTGATTAGGTTTTGTTGCAATTATTATTACGTCACTTTTTTGTACAAGTTCTCTGTTATCTAAAATTACATTTATCCCTAAGGATTTTGACTTTTCTTCTAATCCTTCTTTTTCGGCTTGAGTTGCAAGTATATTTTCGGATTTTGCAAAAGAAGAACGTATAAGTCCTTTAATTATGGCACTTGCCATTTTACCCGAACCGATAAAACCTATTTTATAACTCTTGTTCATTAAGTTTTTTTAACCTCTTATTTGACTTAAATACATGTTTTTATTACTATAATGACATTATAAGTAAAACTAGCTGAAAAGGAAATAAGAAAATGAAACGTACATTAGAAGGAACAAAGGCAAAAAGACAACAAGTAAGTGGATTTAGAGCAAGAATGGCTACCCCTGGTGGACAAGAAGTTTTAAACAGACGTCGTGCAAAAGGTCGTCATCAAATTGCTGTAACAGGAAGCAAAAGAGCTTAATTGTTATTAAAATTAAATAAAAAAAGAGGATGTCAATTTGAACATCCTCTTTTTGTTTAGATATTTATAAATCGTTTAAATTCTTCCCAAAAACCTTCTATTCCTTCTTTCCAAGTATGTGAAACATCCTTATAATAAGGTTTATATTCTGCGATTATATTTTGTGGAATGGGGTTTCCTTCACTTAGAACTTGCGCAAGATATTCTAAATAATCATCTTGAGCGTCTCGGTATTCAATATCTTTGTATCTTATATCTTCATCTGCAGAATAATGAACCAGAGCATGATATGCACAAAGAATACTTTCATCTTTTGTTTCAGGAAACAATTTGATAGCATCAAGCACTTTTCTTTGCTCAGTTAAAACGGAGTAAATTAATCTTCCTACAAATTGTCTGTCGCTTCTCGTCTTGTACATTTTACCAATAAGGGTCTTTTACCTTAACGTCAAAATCTAAATCTCTTGGTCCAAGTTTTGCATCATATTTGAGCTTTGGACCTTCGCTCAAATCAACCACGCTTCCGTTTGGTATAGCTGAGTCTTTAAAGTATTTTCCTAAACGTCTTTCTGCCTTTACCATTGACTGTTTAGGTTGCTGTTGACATGCAGATAAGAAAACAGTGGAAATCGCAAGACACAAAATTAAGAGACAATATTTTTTCATAAAAGCCTCATATCATTAGGATCATCATGATTATTATAGCATTTTTTCTGATGGTTTCAATAATTACATGGAATTATTTTTTTGGCATTAGAACCGAAATAACAGCGTGATTTATATCCAAATATTTTTCTGCAATTTTTTTCAAATCTTCGCAAGTAACTTTTTCACAAATCGGTATATAATTTTCTGCTATTGATAAATCATCACAAACTGTCATATAATATCCGATTGTCTCGCCAATTTCTGAAACCGTTTCGACTTCGTTTGCAAAACGTGATTTCAATTTTTTCTTGGCCTTATTTAGTTCTCTTTCAGTAATATTTTGTTTTAATTTTTCAATTTCTGATTTTACAAGTTCAATGGCTTTTTCTTTGTATTCAGGATTAAAATTGGCTTGAATAAAGAAATTACTGCCATCTCTGAATGAATAATTTTCGGCATCAATAATGTTGAAAATTTGTTCTTCAGAATTTTCTATCAAATTTTGATAAAGTCTTGAGCTTGTCCCTTCACCCAAAATTATGGAAAGCATTTCGATTGGAATTAAATGTTCTAAATCACATGCCGGCACGCCCAAAAACCCAAACATCATAAATGCAGAATTTATATTTGCACTATTTTCTACATAAGTTGTACTGCTTACTGGTGTGTCAGGCTTTGTATCACGTAAAGGTGGTTGAGGTCTTTCTCCCCAATTGAATTCTTTTACAATTTTATTTAAAACTTTATCAAAATCAAAATCACCGACGACAATGGTTGTAACATTTTGTGGTGAGTAGAAAGTCCTGTAATAGTTCATTATAACTTCTTGTGGGATTTGAGAAATTATTTCAGGAGTTCCTATAACATCTCTTTTGTATGGATGGAATTTGTACATTGCATTATTTGTAGCGTTATATACTTTTGTCCAAGGTTGATCTTTTCTCATCCTAATTTCTTCAATAACGACATGACGTTCACGTTTATCTGTAACATTTTTGTCATTTATATCGAAAGGCGCACCCATTTCATAATCAGGAATGACAGGATCTGTCATCATATCAGCGTGCAATTCTATTGCCAAATTAAGATTTTCGTCATTTTCTCCTTTTGGTAAAGTTACATAGTAGAATGTATAATCTTTCCATGTTGCAGCATTAACGATAGCACCTTTTGCCTCTAAAATATGATCAAATTCCCCTGCTTTGTGTTTGTGAGTTCCCTTAAACATTAAATGTTCAAGGAAATGAGAAATTCCGTTGTTTTCGTCATTTTCATTTATAGAACCTGTTTTTACCCAGCTGGAAACATTAACCATTCCACCTTCTTTGTGGGCTAAAACAATTTTATGTCCGTTTTCTTGTTCATATATTTTTATATCCCTGTTAAGAAAAGGATATTTTACTGATGTTTCTTTCATTTAAGCCTCTTTTAATTCTCTCTTATAAATCATTATACCTTAATTTGTAGAAATGTAACAATTTTATTTATCTGGTGTTAAAAAATTTGCTTTATGTATTTTCAGGATATTATCATAGGTCTAAGGATATGAAAGTACAGTTTAACCAATCGCAATATATACAAAAAAATCTTTGGAACAATTACTTCCCTAAGATGAAAAGTGTACAAAACTCGTCAAATAAGGGTGTCTATGAGAACGACTTAAATTTTCCAAACTTCATAAATTATTCAAACATATCCTTTGGAAATAATGCCAGAAATGTCGGTACATTAATGGATAATGCAGACAGATTATTCTGTGCATATAGTGGCAGAACTGTTATTACAAAAAAAACATACAGACAAATTTGTGATAAATTAAGTAAAAAACCCAACCTCGAATCTGCAGTGAACTATTTATCTCAATATAGAAACAAATATATGTGTACGATAAATCGTGGACAGTTAGTTCCAACCGTTGAGGGTGAGATATTTGATTATTTTGCAAGTAAAGACACAAGAAAATCTTATAGCAAAAAAACCTTTAGTGACGCTCTTGCAGAACTAAAGTCTCAAGCTTTGGAACAATTAAAACTCAAGCAATTTGCTATTTTAAATGGTTCGGATAATATTATACGAAAAATGACTCCTCAGGTTGCAGAGCTTGTTAATTTGATAAAACAGGATGCTATTCTAAAAGCTACTAATGATACTTTTACAAGAAAGTCACCTCTTGATAAATTGTTGATGATTAAAGTTGAAGGTAAAGATAAGGAGCTTGTAAAAGCGCTTTATAAGAAATGGTTTTATCTTCCAAGTTCTTCAACAGATGTTGACGCTTTTATTGTTCAATACTCGAAGAAATCACATCAAGAAATTGCAGAAAGGCTTATGAGTCCGGTTGTTGCAACAAAAGAACATATTGATCCTCAGTCAATTTCACACAACAACTCTATGAGTAACTATCTTATTGTAATGCAGCAATATAATAATGAACGTGATATTATGCCATTAAACTGGTTTATAGAATTGCATGAAAATGATATAAATATTAAAAGAAATATACAACAATATATGGAGTATTTATCTAAAGAAACAAAACAAAAAAATTCGCCATTTTATTCTTGGTTTGATTACCCTCTTTCTGTTGCTGAAACCATTTACAATGTTTCTCAAAAAGAGTTAAATTTGATTATTGATGGTCACAAAGTATCTGAGTATATCGAAAAGAATGCGCCAAAACATGAAAAAAGAGAAAGGGCAACAAAAAATTTGCTTGAAAAATACCAAAAAAATTAATAATAATTGTTTGAGGGTATAATTATATTTATAGGAGGCTTTTATTATGTATCAAGTTTATATAGACAAACCCAGTTTTTATGATCCGGAAATGATTGGTGAATTTAAAGATTTTGACGACGCTGTTAAATTAGCCGAAAAAACAAAAGCTGAAGATGATGAAGTTAGCTATACCATAGAAGAAACTAACGGTTGTGTTAACAGTTATGGTGAACAAATCACTACAGTTGTTAAACGTGGTTAAGAACTCTCATCTTGATTTTTTTATATATAGTTGATAAGATAAATTAGTCAGGGGGAAAACCCCCACCCTAACCCTCCCCCTTGGAGAGGGAAAGAAAAGGGGCCTGTGGCACTCTGGTATTACCAATCCTCTCCGGGGAGCGAAGCGGAAAGCGGAGAGGGCAGAATTTCTTAATAAACGAAGTGAATTTAGAAATTCGGGTGAGGACGAGAGGTAGGTAGCGCAGGAAACGAAGTTTCTTCGCTAACGCAAGCCCAAAGCATGACAACTTAATAGTAATCGCCACGGGCCTGTGGCACTCTGCCGAGAGAGGAAGATTAAGTATCTTCCGAACGAGAGGTAGGTAGCGCAGGAAACGAAGTTTCTTCGCTAACGCAAGCCCAAAGC
>JAKSUP010000049.1 GCA_024408905.1 bacterium | reverse complement strand
TCATTTTTATCTGCAAATGCTTTATATTTTTCTGTTATTTCTTTAAATATGTTATCTGCATTGTTGATATCATTGTTAATTTCACCTAATTTTGTAATTTTCGATGGTGAATATTGGTGATTAACTTCAATTCCGGTAACACCGATATTCTTTAATCTGATAAGTTCTTCGTCTCCGATATAACGCCAAAAACTTTTTATCGGGTGAGTTAGTGATGCATAACCTCCATTTTGTTTAATTGTATTTACAACCTGCTCAATTGGTAAAATTTCTTTATCTCCTAAAATATTTACCATATTTTTATCAATCGGCTGGTTTGTCATTTTATAAAAAAACTTTATTGCATGTCGTACTGATACAATTCCTGAACCATTTTCAATACTGTGTTTTCCACCTTTTCCCCGACTTTTATAATAATTTTTTTCGTATTCTGCCAAATCTTCGTATGATATTTTTTTACCATTAAACTCATATTGTTTTTCTAAAAAATTATTTACAACATTTTTTCGTGCATCTGATAAATCTGATAATTTTTTATTCAATTTTTCATCAAAAGGATTCAGTGCTAAACCTGTAATATCGTGGTGACTGCTTCCTGAACGAACACTAAATTCACACCCTGATACAAATTTTAGATTTTTATATTTTTCCGGATTTTTCGCAATTAATTTAATAATTTCCTGACATCCTTTAACTGAATCGTGGTCTGTTAAGGCGATTGTGAGTGGCGGCAGACCGTCATTTTTACCCATTGAAGCAACTTTATCAGCATATTTTGTGGCACAATCTAAAAATTCTTCAACAGTTGCTTTGCCGTCAGAAAAATTGGAATGAGTGTGTAAAGAAACTCTAAAATTACCATCAATAGCATTTTTATAAAATTCTTCCAAAGACTTATTTGCAGCTCTTGCTTCTGATATCTGTAAGCTTGCATTGAAGTGTTCGGGCTTAAATTTCTTAATTAGTGAAGAAAATTCATCAGGAGCAACAATGCTCTTTAATGAGTCAGAGGTTACTTCTATACCACACTTTTTAAGTGATTCGGCAATGCTTTTATGAAAATCTTTGTCTGCTTCTGAAAGGGCGTTTGTTAATATATCTTTTGAGGTAGATTTTGTTTTTATATATTTATGTATGATAATACCGCCCGCACTCAATATACACAATCCTGCTACAGCTTTCGCAATATTGTTATTCCATTTTTTATTGTTATCAGAAACATTATTAGAGGCTGTTTGTTGCAGGAAAGAAGTCTTATTTATATTGTTAGTATCAATTCTAAGTATTTTCATTAGTTTGTATTACCTCGCAAAGATTCTTTCAATTGTTTTAAATGCTTCGTCCTTTTTGAACCATTTGGAGTTTTTGCCAAACGTATAAGCATCTTGGAAAATTTCTCTTAATTTCAGATCTTCTTTTTTATATATTCTTGGAATATTTACAGAGTTTGACCCCGATACAATATCAAGATTACTGAAATCATTAAATTTATTCGGAAACATGATTTTGGCAGGATCACATTCTTCTTTCGCCATAAGCTTAAATATCCATTTTAGGGAAGCAGTATACCAATTTCGCATATTTTTTAACCAAAACTCTCCATACTTTCTCATATAAGAATGGTAAGTTTCATCACACGAGTATTTGCCCTGATGGTTAGCAAGAAGCTCTGCACATTCTTTTGCTCTTATTGTTAATGGTATTGTTCGCAAAATATTGCGTGGTTCTACTTTGTTTTCATCATAACAACTATATTGTCGCCGGTGTAAATTTAAAATATTCATTTTCAATACTTCGGCTTCTAATATACTGGAATCAATACTTCCGTATGCTTTTACTCTAGATTTGTCAAAAGTTATAGTATCTGTTAAATTTTCACAGTGTTGTTTTGAGATATCTTCTAATCGGTGTATATTTTTTTCTATATAATCAATTTTATTAACATAATATTTTTTCAAAAAATCTTCTTGACCGGATGTTGGCATTTGTTTTACATATCCTGCAAGACCTGCAGCTTCAAACATACTGGCATTATTTGGCGATTCAAAATACGGATAAAATGAATTTCTAAGTGCAAAATTAGAATATTTTTCATATATGTTGTAGACGTCAGCCCATTGATAATCAATAATATTTACATTATTATCCTGGTCCAATAATAAATTTGGACGGCTTAAATCTGAATGTATTATTTTTGATTTGTCAAGACGGTATAAATTTCTGAGTAGTCTGTCTATGTGTTTTTCCGTAAAAGGATTTGTGTAACGATCTGCAGGTTTTCCGTCTACAAATGATGATATTAAGAATTTTCCACCGTCTTCAGTTTCAACATACGCACGACCTCGTTGAGTTGTTTTTACGTTGGGGTCTATTTTTAATAACATTTCATTTTCGTATGCCAGACTACCCATCTCTTCCCTGCGTTTTTCGGGAACATATTGATTATACTTGTGTTGTTTAATTACAAAATTATTATTGGGCGAATAATATGCTTTGGCAGTGACTCCTTCGCCGATTAAATAAGAATCTTGTGCATAACCTTCTTCAAATCTGTCAATATAGTCCTTCTCATAACTTGTAAGAGGAGTTTGGGATTTTTCATATACAACTTTGCTTTTAAACGACAATGGCGTTTTTTTACACATATTTATTGAGTTTGATGATTGTCGGCACACACTATATTGAACACTTAATAACATAATACACACCCTATTTAGCAGTGCAGTCTAGCATATCCAAATAATAATGTCAATATTTATAACCTATTTTAATAATCAACTATTAAATATATCTCCATCAAAATTTAGACCTTTTGAATTTTTTAAGAGTGGAAATCCGTTAATATCATTTTCTTTTGCAAATTTAATCGCTTCACTTCTGGCAAGCTCAAGTATTTTTGAATCATTAACGATATCAGCAATAATCATATCAGGCAAACCACTTTGTCTTGTTCCCAAAAATTCACCTGGCCCTCTTATTTGTAAATCTTTTTCTGCAATAACAAAACCGTCATTGGTTTGTGTCATAATATCTAATCTTGCAAGCGTTTCTTGTGAACGAGAAGAAGATGAAAGTACACAATATGACTGCAAATCGCTTCTGCCGACACGTCCTCTCAACTGATGCAACTGAGATAATCCAAATCGTTCGGCATTTTCTATGACAATGACCGTAGCATTAGGAACATCAACTCCTACTTCTACGACTGTCGTTGATACTAAGATGTCATATTCTTTATTTTTAAATTTTTCCATGACATCTTCTTTTTCTGTATTTTTAAGTTTTCCGTGCAAAAGTCCGATTTTATAATCAGGAAAAATTTCGGTTTCCCATTTTTCTTTTTCTTTTGTCGCAGCTTTTGCTGACAGCGTTTCACTTTCGTCTATTAAAGGGTATACAATATATGCTTGACGTCCAAGGCTCACTTCTTGTCTAATCAAGTTTATAATCTGTTTTCTTGAATTAGTCATTGTAGTTATTATTGGTTTTCTTCCTTTTGGAAGTTCATCAATAATCGTCAAATCCAAATCTCCGTTAAGCGTAATTGCAAGAGTTCTTGGAATAGGAGTGGCTGTCATTGTAAGAATTTGAGGGTTTTGAGATTTTTTACGGAGTGCAAGCCTTTGCTTAACTCCAAATCTGTGTTGTTCATCAATAACCACAGCACCAAGATTTGCAAACTCAATCGTGTCTTGAATTAGAGCGTGCGTACCTATTGCAATATCAACCTGACCGTTACGAAGATTGGTTTCAATAAAATTCCGTTGTTTTTTTGTATTGGTTCCCAAAAACAATGCAACTCTAATGCCCAACGGAGTCAACCATTTAAACATATTGTTATAATGTTGTTGGGCAAGAATTTCTGTCGGAGCCATAATTGCTGCTTGATATCCGTTTTCGATAGCTGCGAGAAGCATAATACAAGCTACGACAGTTTTTCCACTACCGACATCACCTTGTAACAGTCTTTGCATCGGTTTTGTTGAATTTAAGTCATTCAAAATCTCGTTTACTGCTCGCTGTTGAGCGCCTGTAAGTTTAAACGGTAATGACTCGACGAATTTCATTACAAGCCCGTCTTTTTTGATTTCTAAAGGTGTTGAAAGAAGATTTTTATTATTTTCTTCTCTCAACAGAGCAAGTTTTAACTGAATTAAGAAGAATTCTTCAAATACAAGCGAAAATCTTGCTATATCAAGCTTTTCTTTGTCATCTGGGAAGTGAATTTGCCGTAAAGCTTCACGTTTTTCCATTAAATGATATTTTTTTATGATGAACTCCGGTAAAACAGTTTCAATTTCTTGCGAATATGTTTCAAGCACATTAAAAATAGCTTTACGCAGAGTTTTTATATTAAGATTTTCGCTAACTGTGTAGATAGGCACAATCCTTGCCATATTGAGGTTTGTAGGTGAAATTATATCTTCGTCCATAATGGAATAAGTTGGTTTATCAAGAGTTAAAAGTCCATCATATGAATTCATTTTAACAGTTCCTGAAACCATTATTCCTGCACCTTTTGGAAACTGTGATTTCATGCGTTCTTGTACGTATTTATTTGCCTTTGCTGCAAAAAAACTTAAATTTATACTTCCGGAACCGTCTGTTATTCTTACTTTGACGACACCTAACTTATTTTTTGTCGTAAACGCTTCAACAGATTTTATTCTTCCAAAAACTGTAGTATCAGTACCGATTTCCAAGTCTTTAATTCTCGTTCTTGTAGAATAATCAATATGTTTGCGTGGGAAATAGTATAGCAAATCGCTTGCCGTATATATACCAAGTTTATTTAGCAAATATGCAATTTTTGGACCGACTCCTTTAATGTACGTTATATCAACTTGCGAAATTGGTTTTTTGTCCAAGTTCTTATTATCCTCTATTTCTTTTGGGGCGAAGTATTCAGCCTTAATAACATTTATAAATCTTTCGATTGTCCTTTTTCGTCCCATAACGGTTTCCAAAGGATACTGTTCAAAATGTTCTAAAAGGACTTTCCATTTTGGGTTTGAAGGATATTGCTTAATTTCTTTGCGTAATACAGAACAAATAAAAGCAGAAAAAGTTTTACTTTTTCCGTTTATGTTGATATATCTATGTTTTGATTCAAATTCCAGCGCTTTTTTAATTTGTTCCAAATTATCCATAAAGATATTATACAATATAACAGGCAACACACCAAAATATATAAAATGGTGAAAAAATTAAACCCATTCTTGAATATCTTTACAAGAAACTTCCCATTTGTTATCAAAAGTTCTGCTATCAATATTGCAATATTTACAGAACGGTTTAGACGATGAAATATAATCTTTTATTTCATCAATGTCTTTAATATTTTTAACAGTCAAATAATCATCTTCCGTAACTTCTAAGTTTTTATTGAAGAAATTGTTGAAATATTTTACATAGGCAATAACAGGACAGACATATAATTTACCTCTATAAATATTTATATTTGTACAGTTATTATTTTTGGAACAATTTGCAAAGCTGTAATCTGCATCTTGTTCTCCTTTTAAATCAAGTGGCAAATGCCATTGAGAATTCTCTTTGCTAGGGGCATAAAAACTGTATTTTACTCCAAATTTTTGAGTCAAACGTGTAATTTGTTGATAGTTTATATCCAAAGGATATTCTGTTACAGAAAGGTGAATTTGGTATTTTTGCAAAGTTCTCCAAAATTCAGGTTTTTGTTTAAGAACTAAAATTCCGTTAGATATAAGCATTACGTCTGCATTTGGGAAATAGTATCTTGCTGTTTTTAAAAGTTTAATAAGTTCAGGGTGCAAAAGTGGTTCTCCACCTAGGATATGCACTTCCTTCACTTCGTTTCCGGCAATTTCAGACATTTTTTTAACATCATTTCTAAAGTCTTTTGTGTCAATGAAACTTTTTGGTGCAAGTGGTGAAAAGTGCATACAACTTTTGCAGTTCAAGTTGCAATGCTCGACCACATGAAATTCTATTAAATCAATTTTTTTGCTATTTATACCCATTTTAAATTCTTTTTCGCAAAAACTATTCTACAGCAGTCAAACAATCTTTGCAAATGCCATCCGAATTTAGTTCTCTATATTTCCAACAACGACAGCATTTTTCTCCTTCTGCCTTTGTCACCCAGACAGTAATTCCGTCCTCGGTATATTCGTTTAAAACTTCTTTTGGTGCTTCTGTTTTTACATAAGCTTGAGAAGTAATAAATATATCTGCCAGGTCATTTTCGTTAGCCTTTAATAAATCTATATCATTAGATTTTACATGAACGGCTACTTCTAAAGAACTTCCGACCTTTTTATCTGCTCGTAAAGGTTCAATAGCACGAGTTACAACTTCACGAGTTTTTAATATTTTTGTAAAATCTTCTTCTAATTTTGGATTATTCCATTTTTCGTTTACTTCAACCCAATCAGCAAGTAAGATACTTTCTAAGCCGCCTCTTTGGCAAACAGGTGTGTTTTGCCAAATATCTTCTGCTTGGTGAGGCATAACAGGAGTTAGAACCCTTACCAATGCTTGCAAGTTTTCATACAAAACAGTTTGACAAGCACGTCTTGATAAAGATTTTTTACCTGCAGTATACAATCTGTCTTTTACGATATCCAAATAGAAAGAGCTTAAATCGTTTGCTGCAAAATTCTGTAAAGCTTGAAAATACTTGTAAAATTCATAAGCTTCAAAGCTTTCCGTAATTTCTGCAACAACTTTATTCAATTTATGTAATGCAAATTTATCAATCGGTTTCAAATCTTCATAAGCAACATAATCTTTTGCAGGGTCAAAGTCAAAAATATTACCAAGCAAAAACCTTGCCGTATTTCTTGTTTTCTTAAATATTTCTGCAAGCTGTTTAACTATATTGTCACCGATTTTTGTATCATTTCTATAATCAACTGATGCTGCCCAAAGTCTTAATATATCAGCGCCGTAATTTTTGATAATGTCATCAGGACGAATATAATTGCCTAAAGATTTTGACATTTTTCTGCCGTCTTCACCAAATACAAAACCATGAGTTAAAACAGTTTTATAAGGTGCTTTCCCTTGAGTTGCAATTGAAGTTAATAATGAAGATTGGAACCAGCCTCTGTGTTGATCGGAACCTTCCAAATACATATCAACAGGAGTGTGACCAAGTTCTGATGAGCGTTTTTCTACAACAGCCCTCCAAGTTACACCTGAATCAAACCAAACATCCATAATGTCATTTTCTTTTCTGAAATGGGTTTTACCACATTTAGGACATTTGAATCCTTGTGGTAAAAGTTCTTCTACAGAATGTTTTACCCAAGCATCAGAAGATTCTTTTTCAAATATTTTTGCTACATTTTCAATAGTTTCATCTGTAACAACAACTTCTCCACAATCTTCGCAATAGAAAACAGGAATTGGAACACCCCAAGCTCTTTGACGTGAAATACACCAATCTGTACGGCTTGCAACCATGTTGGAAATTCTTGCTTCGCCACTTGCCGGAATCCATTTTACATTTTTAATAGCATCAAGCGTTTCATTTCTGAATTTATCAACTTTTACAAACCATTGAGGTGTTGCTCTATATATTACAGGGTGTTTGCATCTCCAACAATGTGGATATGAGTGATTTATAGGTGTTTTTGCAAGCAAAGCTTTTACTGCTTCCAATTTATTCAAAATAATTGCCTCACCTTTGTAATAAGGCAACCCTTCTAAATCTTTATCACCTACGATATCTGTCCAAACACCTTTGCTATCAAGTGGTGAAAACACTTCGATACCGTATTTACAACCGACTTCGTAGTCCTCAAGACCGTGCCCCGGAGCTGTATGAACAGAACCTGTACCGGCCTCTAACGTAACATGTTCTCCTAAAATAATCGGGGATTTTCTGTTATAAAGAGGGTGGTCAGTTGTCAAAAGTTCTAAATCTTGACCAACACAAGAACCGATTACATTGATATCTTTTTCTTCCCAATTTACATCAGCTAAGAAATTAGCTAACAAGCCTTGTGCAATTACATATATATCGCCTT
>JAKSUP010000048.1 GCA_024408905.1 bacterium | reverse complement strand
ACTCGAACTTACGGGTTTGGCTTCGCCTGCACCCTACCGAAAATTCGCTCCCCCTTGGAGAGGGAATTTTTCTCAATACAACAAAATATATATTTTGTTGTGTTTAAAAAATTCATATAATTCTACTATTTAGTCAAATAGAGTTTAATGCTATAATTTTCCTATATTATAGGAGATTTTGTATGACAAAAAGAGAAGCGAGCTGCGAATTAGAAAAAGAACTTTTTAAAAATGTATTTACTAAAACACCTGATTATATTAAAAACTTGGATTTATTGAATTTTGATAACCCAAATGAGTTTACGTTCAAACTAAAACGTGAACATTTACACGAATATAACCCGGAAACAAATCCTGAGGGTTTGAATTTACTGGAATGGTTTGCTAATTATTCTAAAGAAGCAAAAGTTTCAACAGCAGGGATTAGAGGGCCACAAAATATTCTCTATCCTCAAGATACAAGATTTCCTATAAACCTTGTCGGGATTGTTTTGGCAACTATTGCAAAAGCACTTGTTGCAAGAGAAAAGTATCAAGGAAAAGAAATTCTAAAACTTGTAGGGAGCGAAGTTCGTTATAATTCAGATTTGTATTTGGATGCAATTGCCAGAATTCAAGCAGCACAAGGAATAAAAACTCTTACTCCACAAGCAAGAAAAACTATTCCCATATGGCTTGCGTCATTTTTGGCATTTAAACTCGATTTGCTTGGAGGCGAATACATAACTTCAAGCCACGGTATTTCAGTAAAAACAGCAACAAAAGACTTGAACTCACAAGGAAGCCAATACTTACCTGAAGAATCTTTAGAATTTGTCGCTAAAATTCAAGAAATTTTTGATATCGCAGAGCGTGACGGATATTATGATATAAAAGTTGCAGCCAAAGATAATCCGTTAATTGATGAAGAAATTATGACAAAACTCAATGACGGTATTGATTTATATGTTGAATACTTACAATCAGGAGTAGCGCAAAATCTTGATAATGTTAAAAACTTAACAAATAATATTTACGTTGAATGTGTCGGAGGCTGCGCTTACAGGACACTTTCAAGAGTATTAGAAAAGCTTGGGGTTTCACATAAATACATTTGGAACAATATTGAAGAAGATCCGTTTTTCCATTCTATTGGAAAGTACGATGCCGACCCAAAAGGAAACAAGGTTTTTTATGACTATTCCGTTGATGCAACAGTCATTGCAAAAAGGTTGAATGGCGAAAAGTTTTTCCCTGTTATAGAATCTTTGAACTACAAAGAAAAATTAAAAAGCTTGCCTCTTGGCACAGTTGTATTGATAACTGACCCCGACCATGATAGGCTAACTGTTTGTCAAATTGAAGCAAGTGGAAATACTCTTGAACTCGATAATCTCGGGGTTTCTTATATTGAACTTGATGAAAACCGTATTTTAACTGTATATAGTGCAAATCAGGCATTTTTAATGCTTATGGATTACAGAGTTAAACAATTGAAGGCCCAAGGCAAATTTAAAAACCACCCAAGATTTATGATAAAAACTACAGCATCAGCTTTAAGCTGGGATGAATGGGCGAAGTTCAACGGCATCAAAGTTGTTAACGTACCTGTAGGCTTCAAAGAAATTGCTAATATTATGAAAAAAGTTGAACTCCAAATAAGAACAAACTCTGAAAAAGAAGTTGTTGTAGAAGATGTATTTGGCGAAGAAATTAATCTTGGAATTCAGCCACGACTTATCTTTGCAGGAGAAGAGTCCGGTGGAATGATTATGGGTTCAGAAGACTTGATTAAGTCTTTGACAGGTAGAGAAGCAATTGCTATGCGCGAAAAGAGCGCAACAGAAGCTATTATTGTGGCATCTTCTCTTGCAGCAAAACTTGAAGAAGAAAACAAAACGCTTTCTGAATACTTGGATGAAATTTTTGAACAAAGTAATATTATTGCAAAATTCGATACAAGAGAAGATATTGCTTATTATAACGAATCTGAACCTGACATTGATAAACTTAAAAAAGCAAAGGTTGAAGGCGAAAAACAAAGAACCAAAAACGACTTGTTCTATTTGTCTTTAGCAATTGCAATAAGAGAAGGCAAAGCTGATTTAGAACAAGTTAAAAATGTGTTGAAAGATACGTTTAAAGATTTAGTTTTTGATAACTTGAAGGCTGTTAAATTTGTAGGTGACGGGACTTATCTTCAATTTAGCGATAAATACGTTGAAATTCGCCCTTCAGGAACTGATGCAAAAACAAAAGCATACGCAGGCGGTGAAGATTTAGCGTCAATCAGCGAATTTGCAAAAACGTTAGGTAATTATTCAGGCGACAGAACTGATTTACACAAAGCTCTTATTACAAATGAGTTTTATGAAAATTCCAAAGAAACAGCTTTGAATTATTATTTGAAATTTGTTGATAAAGGTGCAGATACTTCAAAGTTTGAAATACCTGAGTATAATTTGGGGTAATTTATTTGAAGGCAGTAAGATACTAGGGCACTATGGCACTAAGATTTTATGGGCATTGAAAACTACAAAAAGGAGCAAAATTGATAACAGAAAAAACATCAAAACCTTTATTTGAGTTTGACGCAAATTTTAATAAAACAATAATCGGAACGGATGAAGCAGGACGTGGGCCTGCTGCCGGTGGGGTTTATGTTGCCTCTGTTCATTTTGACAAAATAACAGATGGTCTAATAAAAGACCTTGCTATTTTGAATGACTCAAAAAAACTTACTCCTAAAAAGAGAGATTCAATATATGACATCATAAAAAACAATACTGTTAATGAAATTGTTTGTATTGAAGTTGAAGAAATTGAAAGCATAAATATTTTAAACGCTTCTCTTAAAGGTATGCGACTTGCTTGCGAAGGCGTTATTAAAAAGCTTGGAACAGATGATATATTGACTCTTGTTGACGGGAATAAGTTGATTAAATTTTACCCACATTTGCAGGAATGTATTGTAAAAGGGGATTCAAAATCTGCTTCAATTGCTGCTGCGAGTATTTTGGCAAAAGTTACTCGTGATAGGTATATGGAAAAACTTCACGAAGAATTCCCGATGTATAATTGGAGAAAAAACGCAGGATATTTAACGGCCGAACACTTGGCAGCAATTGACAAATATGGATTATGCAAATATCACAGGCCTTCTTTTTTGAAAAAACATTTTGGGGTAAAGGGGTAAATAATCATTATAAAAGTATGCTATAATGCTCATGACAACAAGGAGAAAAAATGGACGATTATAAAATTATTATAACAGTTTCAGGTGCAGATAAAATCGGTATTGTGGCTGCTGTTGCCAATATTTTGGCAAAATATAAAGTTAATATTGAAGATATCAAGCAAACGCTTATGCAAGGTCATTTTGTTATGTTTATGCTTTGTGATATCAAAGAAGCTTCTGTTAATTTTAAAGACCTGAAAAATGCCTTAATAGAAGAAGGCAACAAAATGGAAACTGAAATTTGGGTACAGAAAAAAGGAATTTTTGAAAAAATGCATACTGTTTAATTATGTACGAAAAAGAATTAGAAGATTTAAAAAATATCGGACAAACAATTAAAAGAGTAGGGAGCAAAATTAAACTCTTAGTTCTGCTTGAAAAAGCAAAGAAAGAGTATGACGAAACACAATTTGCCGAATGTAAAAATACATGTTTAAACGCTCTTGAAAACAATCCCGATAACCCTGTTGCTCTAAGGGGTTTAGGGTGTGTAGAAATGTCTTTGGGAAATTATAAAAATGCAATTTCTTATTTTGAAAAAGCTCTAAAAAATTCTGCTAAAAAAGAAATCGAATACACACTTATCGGATCAGTATATTATCTTGAAGACAATTTTGATAAAGCTATTGAATATTATAACAAAGCGATTGATGTCAATGATAATTATGATGAAGCACATGACTGGAAAAATCAATCTATATTAGAAAGACATTTGAAAATAGCAGATTTACAAGACAACTTAATTAAACGTCATTTATTCTAGTTTTTTCTTTTTTATTAAAAATTTAAAACAAGAAATGATTACCCTCGCATTGTTTTGTTTGTTCAATTTAATAAATTATTATCTCCTTTTAGTATTACATTGGTAACTACTATCTGTAACAAGGAGGTAAATATGCAAATCAAAATTTTACTTGTTGAAGATCAAAAACTTATGAGAATCGGGATAAAATCACTTTTTTGTGATTATCCTGAAATGGAAATAATTGCAGAAGCCGTAAACGGGAAAGAAGCTATTGAAAAATCTAAACTAAATAAACCTGATGTTGTGCTTATGGATTTGGGGTTGCCTGATATTTCAGGGATTGAAGCAACAAAAAAAATACTTGAACATAATAATTCAATAAAAGTAATTATCCTGACTTCCCACACTTCGGAAGAAGAGGTAACAGCATCTCTTCAAGCCGGAGCGAGTGCTTATGTAATCAAAGACATAGCAACAGATTTTTTGATGAATGTTATAAAGATGATAAAAGCCGGTGCTATGTGGCTTGATCCACACGTTGTTCCTTATATTAAAGACAAAAATTGTGGAGTGATTCCCGCAAGACAATTATCAAGAAGTGTTTTTAAAGAAAATCATTCTAACCTTACTCAAAGGGAATACGAAGTCTTAAAACTTATAGTAGACGGTCAATCTAACAATGATATAGCACGCACTCTTACAATCAGTGAACATACGGCAAAAGCGCATGTTTGTAACATTATACAGAAATTGGTTGTTGATGACAGAACTCAAGCTGCAGTAAAAGCGCTGAAAGAAGGTTTGGTATAATCGGGTTTCGATAAGGCTCAAGTCCACCCACGTCCTCAATCCGTTACAATAACTTAACAAAGCATAGCGAAAGTTATTTTTTCGTGTAAAATGTTATAGTATCCATCGTAAAAAAGGACAGCAAATAAGCTGAATGTGAGATATGACAATTCAAGAATGGTTCGATAAACGTAAAGAAGCTCAAATTGAGCGACGTGCGAAAGAAATGAGGGGAATTGAGGACGCATCCCCAAGTTTATGGATAAAATGCGTTCATTGTGAAGCCCAAATACTTAAAACAGAACTCGAAGACAATATGATGGTTTGCCCTCATTGTGATTATCATTTTAGGATAAATGCTAAAACCCGTGTATCCCAACTTCTTGACGAAGGTTCTTTTGAAGAATTTTTTAAAAACATTTTACCGACAGATCCTCTAAAGTTTGTTGATTCAGAATCTTATGCTGACAGACTTAAAAAAGCTCAAGATAAGACGGGGCTTGATGAGGCTGTTATTACAGGTATCGGGAAAATTGAAGGACACAAAATAGCAATCGCTGTTATGGATTTTGATTACATGGGTGGCTCAATGGGCAGCGTTGTCGGAGAAAAAGTTACCAGAATGATGGAAAAAGCAATTGAATTAAAAATTCCGATGCTTTCCGTAACATCTTCAGGTGGAGCAAGAATGCAAGAAAGTGCCTTGAGTCTTATGCAAATGGCAAAAACGTCTTGTGCTGCCGGAAAGCTTGATGAAGCAGGGGTTTTGTATATCAATTTGCTGACAGAGCCTACATTTGGTGGTGTAACTGCAAGCTTTGGTACATTAGGTGATATTATTATTGCTGAACAAGGTGCAAGAATTGGGTTTGCAGGAAGACGTGTTATAGAACAAACTATTCACCAAAAACTTCCTTCTGATTTCCAAACTGCAGAATATTTGCTTAAATACGGACAAGTTGATATCGTTTCCAAACGCAAAAATTTGAGAAAAACTATTGCTAATATTTTGGATATGCATGGGGTTTAATATGGCAGTGTTAGAATTTGAAAAACCAATAGTGGAAATAGAAAAAAAGATTAATGAACTTAAAAAAATGAGTGCTGAATCAGGTCTTGATATGGAAAAACAAATCAAAACCTTTGAAAAACAAGCTCAAGATTATAAAAAGGAGTTATATTCAAAATTGAAACCTTCACAAAAATTACAAATCGCAAGACACCAAGAACGACCTAAATTTGTGGAATTTGTCGACCTTATATGCGAAGATTTTATTGAACTCCACGGAGATAGAGAAGGCCTTGATGATAGAGCAATTGCAGGTGGATTAGCTAAATTTGAGGGCAAACCTGTAATGATTATAGGAATTCAAAAAGGAAGAACAACTAAAGAAAATTTGGATTGCAACTTTGGTATGCCACAACCTCAAGGTTACAGAAAGGCATTAAGACTTTTTAAACACGCAAACAAATTTAACCTTCCTATTATTACGCTTATTGATACCCCGGGGGCATATCCTGGAATAAAAGCAGAAGAAACAGGGCAAGGTATGGCAATTGCAACGAATTTAAGAGAAATGTCTAAACTTGATGTCCCTGTTATATCAATAATTACCGGCGAAGGCTGTTCCGGTGGTGCTTTAGGTTTGGCTGTTGCAAACAGAGTAATGATGTTTGAACATGCATATTATACAGTTATTTCTCCTGAAGGTTGTGCTTCTATTTTATGGAGAGATGCAGCTCTATACGCAGAAGCAGCAGAAGCTCTAAAAATTACCTCTGCTGACCTTCTAAAACTCGGTATAATTGATGAAGAAATTAAAGAGCCTTTGGGTGGCGCACATATTGATTACAGAGGTGCTGCAAAAAATATGAAAAATGCTATATCTAAAGCTTTAAAAGAATTATCAAAATTATCCCCTGAAGAATTAAAAGAGGAAAGATATAATAAATTCCGTGCTATGGGACAATTTATCGAGGGGTAAATATAGGGGTAAAGGGGTAAATTAAGGGCGCTAAGCTACTAAGGCACTGAGGCAGTAAGGGGTAAATAGAGGGGTAAAAATAAAATTAAATATGGATAATTATTTTGAACTAAAAATCTCAATTAACCCTAATATGGAAGAAATAATTTCTGATATTTTCTTTACTCATTTTGACTGCGAAGGTGTTGTGTTAGAAGAACAGGCATACAAAGATCTTGAAATGACTTCTACTACTCGTGGCACGTTGAGAGTGTTTTTAACAACTATGCCACAAAATTTGCAAGAAGTTTTGAATACGGAACGAGAATTATTAAAATCTCGTGGTTTTTCTGATGAAGAACTTGGAAGTTGGGAAATCTCTTTAGATGAAAAAGAAAATCAGGACTGGTCAAAAAAGTGGAAAGAAAAATGGACAGTAACACATGTTACTGAAAATATTGCAGTTGTTCCAAGCTGGCTTGAATATAACCCAAAACCAAACGAAATTACAATATCATTAGACCCCGGTTGTGCTTTTGGCACGGGAACCCATCAAACAACACAACTTTGTATGAAAGCGTTGGAAAAATATTTGAATAAAGGTGACTCTGTTGCTGATATCGGAACAGGCTCAGGCATTTTATCAATTCTTGCAATGAAACTCGGAGCAAAATCAGCTTACGGATGCGATATTGATGAGACCGTTATTGATGTCTGTAAAGAAAACGCTAAAATTAACAATGTAGAAGTAACTTTTGAACTCAATTCAGCTGATAAGTTGACTGAAAAATACGATTTTGTTTGTGCAAATATTTTGCATAATGTGCTTGCTGAAATTATGGGAGATTTAAAAGCACTTTTAAAACCAACAGCAAAACTCTCTTTGAGTGGAATTTTGGACGAAAAAAAGGATATTGTTTTACAAGCTATACAAGACAATAATCTAAAAATTATTGATACAATTAGCCAAGACCAATGGGTATCCTATATAGTAACCTTGTAGGCAATTGTGAAATTTGATTAAACATAAATAATTATAGTATGTTTAATTCAGCTTGGTATTACAGTTTAACAAGACCACCGTTAACGCCACCGGCATGGGTTTTTGCTCCGGCGTGGACAATTCTGTACATTCTGATTTTTGTAGCTCTTTTGCTTTTTGGAATAAAACATACAGATAAAAGTAAGTCTTGGGGATATTTGTTGTTCTTTTGTCAGTTGGCATTAAATTTTTGTTGGTCACCATCCTTCTTTTTATTGCACAACATCGGTTTTGCGTTGGCACTTGTCATTTTGATGGATATTTTAACTATTATGTTAATAATAGAATTTTATAAAGTTTCAAAAG
>JAKSUP010000047.1 GCA_024408905.1 bacterium | reverse complement strand
ACTATTGTAATAAAAACTCGTAAAAAACAAATTTGCGCAAAAAAGAGGAGTAACAGAAAAAGTTACTCCTCTTTTTTATTCAATAAAACCTTATGCTGAGTAAACAGAAACTTGTTTTCTGTCACGTCTGTGAGATTCAAATTTAACTTGACCGTCGATTAAAGCAAATAAAGTATCATCAGAACCAATACCAACATTGTTACCAGGATGAATTTTAGTTCCTCTTTGACGAACAATTATATTTCCGGCTTTAACAGTTTCACCACCGAACTTTTTCACACCTAAACGTTGTGCTGCTGAGTCACGACCGTTACGAGTGGATCCCATACCTTTCTTATGTGCCATTTTATTTCTCCTTTAAATTAATTTCTTTTATATAAATACAATCTATGCTTCTGTTGCTTCAGCTGTATCAGCTGCTTTCTTAGCTGCAGTTGTTCTGATTTTATTAATCATAACTCTTGCAAACCCTTGTCTGTGACCTTGAGTTTTTCTATAACCTTTTTTAGGTCTTTGTTTGAAAACAATAATTTTCTTTGCTCTGTCAGTCTTAACAATAACACCTTCAACTTTTGCATTAGCAACATAAGGTTGACCAACTTTTGATTTCTTACCGTTAACAATCATTACGACTTTATCAAAAACGACTTTAGCGTCTTTTTCTTCGCCTAATAATTCAACGTCAACATAACGACCTTCTTCAACTTGGTATTGCTTACCACCAGTTTCGACTATTGCGTACATTGTTCTTTCCTTTCTTTTTGAGGAATCGTATCTCTTATAGAGAGAATTTTAGCACGATTAACCTATCTAATACTATTTATACATATACATTTGTAACACAACCATATTTATAGTGTCAAGCAAAAAGCTTAACATTATTAAACTAAATAATAACGAGTTGCATTAAATTGAATGAAATAATCTCTAATTGTTAAAAAATAATAAATAATACTACCATAATGAGATTGATGACTTATAATGTATCTTATAGAGTATTTTTAAGGGGAGATATTTATGGAAAATCCGTTCAAAAAAGCAGTCGAAAATACAAATGAAGAAGCTGTTAATGAAGAAATTGTTGGTGAGACAGAAGAATCAACAGAACAACAAACTGAAGTTACAGAAGAACAAACCGAAGAAAAAAATGATGAATGGCAAACTAAATATGAAACATTAAATAACCAATATATTAGACTTGCTGCAGATTTTGATAATTACAGAAAACGCCAAGTTCAAGAAAGAGAAGAACTCTTGAAATATGGCGCAGAAGGTACTGTAAAACAATTAATTGAAGTGTTGGATAATTTTGACAGAGGCTTAAAAGCTATTGAAACTGTTGAAGATTGTGAGAAAGTTAAAGAATGTTATAACCTTGCATACAAAAACTTTAATGATGTACTCTCAAAAATTGGTTTAGAAGTTATTAAAGCAGAAGGTGAAGAGTTTGATCCAAATTTACATGAAGCTGTTATGCAAACTCCGACAAATGATAAAAAAGACAATACAATTATTGCTGAATTACAAAAAGGATACAAACTTGGGGATAAAGTTTTACGTCCGACATTGGTAAATGTCGCAGTAGCTGAAGGTTAAGGAAAATAGTTTAAAATGAGCGATTATTATGAAATATTAGGCGTTGATAAGAACGCAACCAAAGATGAGATAAAAAGTGCTTTTCGTAAAATGGCACGCCAATGGCATCCTGATGTCAATAAAGCCCCTGAAGCAGAAGCTAAGTTCAAAGAGCTTGGTCAAGCATACGAAACTTTGATGGATGACGATAAGCGTGCAACTTACGACAGATATGGCGAGGATGGATTAAAAAATGCCGGATTTAATACACAAGGTCCTTTTGCCGGTGGTTTTGGAGATTTAGACGAAATCTTTAATACATTTTTCGGAAATTTCGGTTTTGGTGGTGGCTCCTCAAGTCGCGATCCAAATGCTCCACAACGAGGTGATGACTTACGACTGGATATTGAAATAGGTTTTGAAGAAGCTGTCTTTGGTTTAGAAAAAGAAATAAAAATTGATCATTTAGAAAGCTGCCCTACTTGTAACGGCACAGGAGCAAAAGCAGGCTCTAAACCTGTAACTTGTGATTACTGTCATGGAAACGGAAGAATTCAACAAACAACCAGAACTGTTTTAGGACATTTCACACAAGTCGTAACATGCCCTCATTGTCATGGCAAAGGTACAATTATCAAAGAACCTTGCCCTGATTGCAAAGGTAACGGAAGGAAAGATGTAGAGAAAAAATTGGAAATAAAAATTCCTGCCGGTGTAGACAATGGTTCAAAAATGCGTTTATCTCATGAAGGTGATGCCGGAACAAATGGTGGCGTGTCAGGCGATTTGTACATAGTAATTCACGTTAAACCGTCAGACTATTACAAACGTGACGGCGTTGATGTATTTACTACATTAGAAATTTCTCCTGCACAAGCCGTTTTAGGCGATAATATCACTATAAAGACTTTGGATGGCGACAAGAATATCTCTATCCCTGCAGGTATTCAAAATGATGATGTCGTACGCGTAAGAGGAGCAGGAGTTCCAAATATATCCAAACCATCATTTAGAGGAGATCATATTGTTGTCGTAAAAGTTAAAACGCCAACACATATATCAAATGAAGAAAAGACACTTTATCAAAAGTTGCATGAAATTCAAATAAACAAACAATCTTCCGTAAAAGAAAGAATTAAGGGTGTGTTTAAATAAATTCTTGTGGTAGAATTAAGAAGAAAAGAGATTGGGAGAAATATATTGCGCAAGTTTTTATCACTTTTAGTTGTATTTATATTATCTGCAGCCATGTCGTTTGCCGCAAAAATGCCGCAAGAAGTAGTAGATTATGTTAATAAAACTGTACCAGGTACAGATATTAGATTTGATGGTGTGGTAATTCTACCGGATGGTACAATCTACCTGCCATTATTTCCTTCATTATTCTCAGATATAAAAACTCTGAATGTAAAACAATCATTCCCTGAGCATAAAGAATTAAAAGATAAGCCTGACATAATTATCTTTAATAACGATTTTGTTATGATGAAGGTCATAAGTGATAATGCAGGTCATAAAACAGTATTGCACCAAACAACGCCTCCTATACAGGTTAGGACCGGATTGCTTCCACAAGACATGCTTGTCCCGAGTGGTTTGATAATACCTGAAAACATAAAGGGAATTATTGGTAACTTAAAAATAGATACCAAAAGTGAGGATATAATTAAAAGGACTCAAAAAGAAAGCTTTGAAGAATTTATTGATCCTGTAAAATCATCTGCTAATCAGACTGTTTTACCTCAAATAAAAGATAAAGTAATTTATGTTACGACAAATTATTCTAAAAACATACAAGTATTAGAACCCGGAAAAGTTCTTTCTACATATTCTTTGGCACAAAAATCTATACCTATATGTGTAAAAAGTGTTAATGACGGAGAGTTTTTGTTAGTAACATCTTTTGAAAGACCATTTTTGGATGTTGTGTCAATCGCCGATTCAAGATTCATTAAACAAATAGATTTATCTGCCTTCCCGGAAGAAATTCTTATTGACGAAGAAAACAGTGTTGCATATGTTACAGCACCAATAGCAAATACAATATTTGTTATAGATTTAAAGACAATGTCATTGATTAAAAAAATTAAAATTAATGGTTATTGTGAAAAATTAAAACTATCTGACGGAAAGATTTTTTATTCTGACAAAATGAAAAATGAAGTTTGGGTTATTGATACCCAAAATATGTATCAACTAAGAAGCTTGGGAGTATTTCCTAATGTAACTGCAATAGAATTCATTAATGGAAAAGTTTATATAACAAGCAGAACGAGGTCCAGAATTGCAGTTATTGACTACGAAACATTAGAATTAATGGATGAGTATTCCACCGTAAATAAACCAATGGCAATGCAAGTATATGGTGATACATTATATGTCCTTGGGGCGCAAAATAATGAAATCCAAAAAATAAACACGGTATCTAACAAGGTAGTTGGTACCATTTCTTTGGATACTGACGGATTTTCTACTGTTTTTCATAGGATTAAAGGTACAAATTTAAGCGTTATAGCTGATGTTAAAAAGAACAAGTATTCTATATTTGATTTATCAACAGGTAAAATTCTAAGAACATATGAAATTAGCGTTCCTATTAAAGATGTTATTATAACAGACAAAGTCAAACTTTTTAAATAGGTGATAAGATGCAGTTTTTGATGGACGAAATTACCCTTGATACATTTTCAGAGCTGGAAAAAACACAGAAAGAATTTTGGAATGTCCCGAAAGAAACCGGGCTGTTGATTAATACATTTATCAAAATGATAAATGCGCAAAATGTTTTGGAAATAGGTACGTCAAACGGATATTCAGGATTATGGATTGCTAAAGCATTAAAATCTACCGGTGGAAAACTTACAACCATTGAATATTATGAAAAGCGCCAGAGCGTAGCGATTGAAAATTTTAAAAAATGTGGTGTAGCTGATATAGTAAGCCCTCTGCAAGGTGATGCCTGTGAAGTTATAAATAACCTTGATAAAGATGAAAAGTTTGATTTTGTTTTTATCGATGCAAACAAAGGTGAATACGTAAAGTATTTGGAACTAATAAAGCCGCATTTAACACAAAAAGCAATGATAGTAGCAGATAATATCATATCTCACTTATTAAAAGTGCAACCGTTCATTGAAGCAATTGAAAACGACAAAGATTTTCAATCCGAAATTCTTGAAATGCCGGGTGGAATTTTAATTGCGTATAGGGATTAGTAGTCTTCCCTGCCTCTTGCTTTTAAATATTCTTTTATTTGATTAAGAGAGAACTGTATAATTCTTGTAATTCTTGATGGTGATAGTCCAACTGTTGTTGCAATATCTTTTGCCTGCATATTTCTATAAAACCTGTATTCAACAACAGTACGTTCTTTTTGAGGTAATTGAGCAATAGCTTGTTTTATCAATCGGCTCATTTCTACGATTTCTGCCTTCTCATCAGGCATTGCAGATGGATCTTTTATAAAATCAAATGGCGAAGCATTGTCAGTTGCAGCTGCAGCAAGTCCATCTATTGACAGAATTGTTTCATAAACAGCTTCTCTAACTTTACTTGGTGATATAGAAAAACCCATATCTCCGGAATTATCATCTTCCAAAGTGTTTTCTTGCGAATCTGTCAAATATGGATCTTGTTCCTCGCCTTCGCTTTTATGTTTAAGAGTATACCATTTATATCTGTGTCTTAATTCATTACGAATTGCCCAACGAACAGCCGTACCTATATAAGCTTCATTATAATGTGCCAGTTGTTCTTCTGTTTTTCCTTTTATTAAAGTTTGGATAGCAATCACGCCTATACTAACCAATTCTTCATATTCAATCATGTGGTTAGGTATACGCCGATGCTCAACTCTTGCAATTTTTTGTACAACACCTAGGTATTGTTTGATTAAAGTATTACTATCCATCTTCTCTTATTCAATAATCTTTTTTAATCTTACCTTGATTTTGAATATTTTTCAAGATTTCAGCCTACTCCTAAAAGATGATTTTTTTTAACTATTAGGGTTATTTTGTTTATTTTTTAAACCATAAACAAATAGTAAAATTTCAGCTACGGCTTTATATAACTCCGGTGGTATTTGTTGATTAATATCAACCATTCTAAATAGCGCACGTGCTACAGGAGGATTATCAATAACAGGGACATTGTGTTTTTGTGCAATTTCTATAATTTGCTTTGCAATCAACTCGGTTCCCTTTGCCGTAAGCGTAGGTGACTGCATAGTTTCAGCATCATATTTCATTGCGCAAGCAACGTGAATAGGATTTCTAACTACAAAATCAGCTTCAGGAACAGAATCCATTGCGCCTCTTTGAAGCATCTGCATACGACGTTGCCTAAGCGCTGCTTTAACTTGTGGATCACCTTCTGAGTTTTTATATTCATCTTTAATTTCTTTAAAAGACATTTTTTGATCTTTTAAAAATTTCCATTTTGTAACTCCATAGTCTGCAGCTGCAATAATCAAGAATGCAATACAAGCTTTATAAATAAATTCAACAATTAGCTTTCCAAATTCAATCAAAACAGCAAAGTTGTTATCTATAGCTGCCAATCCCAGGATGTCTTCAAGGTGTGAACGATATACTGACCATCCGACAATCCCCAAGATTACTACTTTTAAAATGTTTTTAAACAGTTCAAAAAGCGTTTTTACTTGAAATAAGTTTTTGAAGTACTTTGTAGGGTTTAATTTATCTAATTTAGGAACTAATGGAGCTGTTGCAACGAGTGGGCCGACTTGAAAAAAATCACCTAAAATTGCAACAAAGGCTGCAACAAAAAGAATTGACCCGATTATTGCAACAGAAGGAATTATTGTCATCGTCAAAATATATGGAATCCCAATATTGTCTAACGTGTGATTGGGAATTTGCTCATACAAAGTTCTAAACAATCCGACAATCAATTTCCAAATTAAAGGAGATAGCATATAAATAAACGAAAACATTACTAATAAAGACAACGCAGTTGATACATCTTTTGATTTAACAACTTGTCCTTCTTTTCTGGCTCTCTCCAATTTCTGTGGAGTGGCGTCAAATTGTTTATCTTCATCACCCATTTAATAAAGCTACCTGTTTAGTTGGATTTATATATATATCATATTACCATAAATAAGGTTTTTATTGTAAAATTATATTGACAAAGGAGTTCTTATGAAAAAAATAATCTTTCAATTGTTATTGGCTTGTGGAACAATATATGGTGCAGTATATTCTTATATGCAATTTGATGCTCAACCTATATTTGCCGTAGAATTTTTGTGTGGACTAATTCTTGGTATATTATTAATGGGTATATGGGTAAATGTCAAGAATAGTAAGATAAATAAATACAAAAGGGCTTTAGAAAAGGAGGCTGTGTCTTCTTCTGAAAGTTCCTCACGCGTGAAAGTTTTAGAATCAAAAATTGAAGTCTTAGAAAAAGCATTGGAAGACGCGATTAAAACCAGATAGCATTTGCACGGGATATTAATTCCTTCATTTTGCTGATTGCGTCTGTTTTTAAATTATTGTAGAATGTTCGTAAGACGTAGAAGGAGAATTTTATGACAGATAATCAAAAAATATTAAGCTATGTTCCTACAGTTATTGAATCATCATCCAGAGGTGAAAAATCTTTTGATATTTTTTCAAGACTATTAAGAGAAAGAATTATATTTTTAGGAACAGAAATTGATGACGAAGTTGCAAACTCCGTTGTAGCTCAGTTGTTGTTATTGGATAGTGAAAACCCTGAAAAAGACATTATGCTTTATATTAATTCTCCGGGTGGCGTAATAACTGCAGGTATGGCTATATATGATACTATGAACCTAATTAAGGCAGATGTTCAAACTATATGTCTTGGTGAAGCTGCCTCTATGGGTGCGTTCTTGTTATCAGCAGGTGCTAAAGGCAAAAGAATGGCATTACCAAGTGCAAGAATAATGATTCACCAACCTTTAGGTGGAGCAAAAGGACAAGCTACTGATATAGAGCTTGAAGCAAAAGAAATTTTAAGAATGAAAGACATGTTGATTGGAATTATGGCAGAAAATTCAGGTCAACCGTTCGATAAAGTCAAAGAAGACTGTGAGCGTGACCACTACTTATCTGCAGCAGAAGCAGTAGAGTATGGTTTGATAGACAAAGTTGTTACATCTGTGTAAAATTTTGTAACAAAAAGTATATACTTTAAACACAAGGTAAATTCATAAGCTTTAATAGGATTATGGTTTGTATTGTGTTATAGCAAAAAAAAGAAAGTGTCCAAAAAGTATGGACACTTTTTTGCTGTAACATAATCTACATAATATTTATTATTGGTATCTATTTCCCTCTCCCTAGGGGAGGGTGCCTGAAAGGCAGGAGGGGGTTTTACTATTTCTTTATTTTTTTTATCTATGTGCATTTTCTTTTCTTTTTTGCAAATAAAAGAAAAGAAAACGCACCCAAAAGAAAAGAAAAACAGCCACCGTTTAGAGCAACCTTCGGTTGCGTGACAGAATGGCTGTTGCAGACATTCT
>JAKSUP010000046.1 GCA_024408905.1 bacterium | reverse complement strand
ATGGTGCAACATTAATCTTGACACCATTTCCTTTTTTGTTTTTTTTAATATGTCTAGGGGCTAATGCTATAGCATCACCAATAACTGCATTTTTCTCAAAAGGTGGGCATGTTTCTATACCGGCAGGAAGTCCTTTTAAAATTAAACTAACCGAGGATATTTATATTGATTAAAACAATGGGATAATGTTTTGTTCTTCATAATTTGGGCAAGTGTTCCAAATTAGTGTCGGTATGATATCACCCGGTGTTCTTCCTTGGAATTGACAATTGCAACAACCCTTTACCATGTTTGTCGAACCATCGACGACAGGTTGAAAATATTTACAACATTGACAGACCTTCAATGTAAGTCCATAGTCCTTTAATTTTGTAGTAAGTTCACGTACGGCATCAATCATGCGCAAATGATTATTTTTTGTTGTATATTTTTTACCGTTATTAATAAAGGTTACTTTGGCTAAACCATCATCAGAAATCATTTCCATTTGACAGCGAAATTCTCTGGTTCCGTCTGTGACTATTACTTCTGTAGTCATTGTTTCTATAACGTGCTTACGAGTAGTCTGTTTTATAATATTACGAATACCTCTGATTGGAGGGAAATTGTATATCATTCTCCAAATTGAGTAAGCTGGGTAAAGTGCTAAATATAAAAATTCGTTAGGATAAAATTTTGGTGCCATTAAGCTAACACAAAAAGCTAATATCAGTATCAATGATGTAATAAATACAAATGACGAATCTATTACATTAAATATAGGAATAATGGTCGCATTTAATAGAACAACATATCCAATAAAGGATGTTAGCCAGTTTGGTACAGCTAATGAAAGTAAAAATTCTTTCGGTAAAATACCATTTACTTTGAAAAAATTATTCCATAACAAAGCTATTCTCTTTGTTAAAGAAGGAATTCGAAATTCAAAGTTATCAATTGATGTGTAAACTTTAAGATCATCGATAAAGTCTACTTTTACGCCTTCTTTTGCTAATTTTAAAGTGTAATTGACTTCTGAAAAGATATCTCTGAAGTTAAAGTCAGCAATTTTGTTCAATATATCCTTTTTTATTACAAATGCGTTGGTATCAATAATATTGGTTAATCCAAGTTTAGTCCGTGAAAGTTTTATAAATTTATCGCAATATCTTGAATACATGCTTTTCATATTTTGCCATATTGTAAGTTTGTTTTCTTGTGGCAAGTAATTTATCATAGGATTAAATACGTCTGATTTTGTCAAATAGTAATTAACATTAGCCAAAAAATCAATATCAACATAGTTTTTTGCATCTAAAAATAAATATGCATCAAGATTTGGGACTTCATAAAGCTTTTCTGCAATAATTGAGTATGCTTGGCTTTTACCGATTGGCTCCATGTTATCTACGCTAATAACATTTACATTAGTCTCGGTTTGAAGTGTAACATCTGATACATCAGTACATTTATCTAATATTGCATATATCGTATAGTTTTGTTTTGGATAATTTTGATTTTTAAGTTGTTTAATCAAATTATCCAGTGTGTTTACTTTACCTGTAGCATAAACAACTACACATATATTTGAATCTTTTGGTGTATATTTATCGCGAATTTTTTTTGAGGGTCTTGTTGACATGAATGCAAGAATTATAAAATATAACGTGAATAATGTTATATACATGTATAATATTGGTGCTATGTATAAATATAAAAATGTCATTGTAATAATCTCCAAAAAAAGTTTAATTCAAATATAACAAAAAATCCAGTAAATTTAACTTTTTAGGAAAATTTTAATAATTAACTTGATTTTAAAAAATGTCTATGATAAATTAAGACTAGCCGAGGGGCATTAACGAAACTAATAAAAATTTCGTACCCCAAACAATATGAGGGCTGCTAGCTCAGGTGGTTAGAGCGCACCCCTGATAAGGGTGAGGTCGGTGGTTCGAGTCCACTGCGGCCCAGATAAAAGAGACAATGACAAAAGTCGTTGTCTTTTTTATTAGTCTATACTTAAAAATCTCAAATAATATAGTTTAAAAATCTATATTTATAAAATTTTTATATATGTTTTTCGATGTTAGTAATTATTGAATTCTTAGGCATTAATCCGACTAAGCGTTCAACAGTTTCTCCATTTTTAAATATCATAAGTGTTGGCAGACCACTAACTTGATATTTTTTTGCCATTTCCAAATTGTCATCTGTATTTATCTTAGTGAATTTAACCTTGCTACTTAGTTCACTCTCAACTTCTTCCAAGATTGGGGATAATTTTCTGCAAGGTCCACACCAATTTGCAAAAAAATCTACAACAACAACTCCGTTATAAGAAACAACTTCTCTGTCAAAACTATCTTCGCTAATTTCTAAAACCATAATTTACTCCTTATTTTTATTAACTATATTACCACATGTTTTCTTTTTGTGCTATCATACTGTTGTGGAGGTAAAGGGGTAAAGGGGTAAATATATTACTAAAAAAATAACTACAAATATATTTAATGATTTACACATTTTCCAATATTGTTAAGAAGGATTAAAAATGCCAAGAAAAAAAGAGATTGAAATTGTTTTAGATACAGAAACTACAGGTTTGGATTATACAAGAGAAAAAATCATAGAATTTGCAGCCGTAAGGCTTGATAACGGTAAAATTAAAGACGAATATCAAACTTTAATTAATCCTCATCAGCATATTAGAAAATCTTCGATTGCAATACATGGTATTACGCAAGAAATGGTTGAGGATGCTCCGTCCGAAGAAGAAGTAATGCCTAAAATTCTTGAATTTATCGGCGATTATCCCATTGTTGCTCATAATGCTATTTTTGACTACTCTTTTTTGAATGAAGCAAAAATTCGTGTAACCGGTGAAAAGCTTGAGAATGCTCACATAGATACGCAAGTCATGTTCAAAGAAATTGCACCGGATTTAGAATCCCACGGACTGGAAGCTTTAACGGAAAGATTTAATGTCGATTTAACAAATCATCACCGTGCGATGGCTGATACTATGGGGTTAGCATTAGCATATCCAAAGCTTAAGAAATTATATTTACAACGCCTTGATTGGCAAAAGAAACAGCTTGAAAATGTAGATTATTTGTTTGACAGATATTTGCGTATTCAGCAAAGTATTGCTACAATGCAGGCTGAACTTCAAGACCTGAAATCAGTATTCAAACTCCATTTTGAGCTTGGTGGGGAACCGTTAGAAGCCGAAACCGGCGAAATCATGGTATACCAATCTAAACAGTCTTTCGGGTATGAATTTGATGACGTAAAAGAAGTTTTAGAGCAAGTCGGTGCATTAGGAAAAGCTGTTAAGCTAAATAACGGTTTTATCGATAGACTTTGCAACGGTTTAAGTTTGTCAGAAGAATACAAGCAAATTATACGTGATGCTCGTCAAGAAATTTCTGAAACACGAAATATTCAAGTAATTAAACCAAGTCGTTAATACAGGTCAATTATGGTTTGTGATAAAAAAGATATTCCCGAAATATTAACCGTAAAGATTGAGAAACTTTCAAACCTTGGATACGGAATTGCAAAAGTTGATGGCTATGTTATTTTTGTAGAAGGTGCCTGCCCTGATGATGTTGTAAAAATAAGAGTCGGTAAAAAGAATAAAAACTTTGCTAATGCTACCGTTGTGGAAATGATAGAGCCATCCTCATATAGAGTTAAACCGTTTTGCCCAATGCAAAAGGTTTGTGGTGCGTGCCAATTACAGTTTATAGATTATGATTATCAACTCAAACTTAAAAAAGAAATAGTAAAAGATACTATGAGATCGATTTTTAACAACGAAGTTGAAGTCCGTGATGTTATACCAAGTCCTGATACAAAAGAATACAGACACAAGATACAATATCCGATTTCGCAGACGAGAGATTCAAAACGTATACTGGCCGGCTATTATAAACCTGCTTCACACGAAATAGTTAATATAAAATATTGCCCGATTCAGCCGGAATATTGTGATAAGATTATTGATTTTATTAGGGAAAAAGCTCCTGAATTTGGTGTTAGTGGCTATATTGAAAAACAACATTCAGGGGATTTAAAACATGTTGTAATCCGTTCATCAAACTATACGAAAGAAAATTTGGTAATTTTAGTTGTAAATTCGCCACGACAATTAGATAAAATAAGTAAATTAGCGCACGAAATCTATACAGGACTTGACAATATAAAAGGTGTCGGGGTCAATTATAATCCAAATAAAACAAATCTAATTATGTCTGGTAAGACAGAAATTATTGAAGGCGAAGCTTTTATTGAGGAGAAATTGTGTGATAAAGTTTTTAAAGTCGGTGCAGATACATTTTTTCAAGTGAACCCTAAAAGTGCTGATAACATTTTTCGTTATGTGAAAAAATATATTTCAGAAAATTTTGAAAAACCTTTAATTTTAGATGCTTATGCCGGAATTACTACTTTCGGTATCTGTCTTTCAGATATTGCTAAAAAAGTAGTTTCTGTTGAAGAAGTAAAAGCTTCTGTAGATTTGGCGACAAAAATTGTTAAAGAAAACAATATTAATAACGTTGAATTACATAATATGGATGCCGGAAAGTTTTTTGAAAAAGAACTTAATACCAAAGGCCGTTCTTTTGACGTAACTGTTTTGGACCCCCCAAGAAAGGGGTGTACTGAAGAAAGTCTTGATTACGCATTAAAGCTAACAAAGGGTAAGATAATCTATGTATCCTGCAACCCTGCAACACTTGCAAGGGATTTAAAATATCTTGCAGCAAAAGGATGTAAAGTTGAATATATTCAACCCTTTGACATGTTTTGCCATACATATCACATTGAAAATGTAGCTATTATAGCTGTTTAATGTATTTTTCAAATCTGTTTATAAATTCTTCTTTTGTCATATCAGGCAAAATTTCGTTTACAGTTGTTATAGAATCTGTTGAAACTTCTTCATTAAATAGTTTTTCTAATAGTTCTCTGTTATATCCAAACAGGATTGAGCCATGTTGCAGAATATAGCCTTCTTTTCTGAATTGAGCAGAGCCAATTATTTTTTTACCTTGATAGCAAACGTCAGCGCCTGTTGAGATTAGCATACAGTAATCAAATTTGGTGGAAATTTTTTTGTTTTCTCCAAAATCAAGTTCAACACCGAGTGTTTTGAAAAAATCTATTAGTATTCCTGAAATATACCTATATGAAAGCGTTACGGATTCACCATCAGGAATGATTGATGCCGGAGAAACGAAACTGTATGTTACCTCATTATCGTGCAACAAAGCTCTGCCACCGGTCAGTCGTCTTACAACATCAAGTTTATTATCTTTCAGAAAATCGTCTTTTTGGTTCCTTCCAAGCGAAATACATTTAGGTGACCAACCGTATAAACGAAAGCTCGGCTCATGAGATTGATTTTTAATTGCACTATCTAAAATCTCGGCATCAATATCCATGTTTTCTTTGCCGGTGTAAACTTGGTATTTAATATAGTTCATCTTTTATCCTTCTAAATAATGCATCTTCATTTGTACCTTCTGATAAAGGTTTGGGGATAAATAAATCTTCATATCTTCTAATCGCATATTGGTCAGTCATTCCTGAAATGTAATCCACTACAATCTGTTGAATTTCATCTTTCTCACAGTATGAAGCCAGTTTTTCGCTATAATATTCATAAAGTGATTTAATGATATTTTTCGCCTTTTTTTCTTCGGCTTTCGTAACGGGGTCTAAATAAACATTCTCAAACATCCATTTTCTAAGTTCTGTAACATAGTACCAACATTCTTCTGACATAGATACCTTAGGACTGTTGTAGGAACTTGTAATTACATTTGTAATCATTTTCCCCAGTCTGTCAGATTGGTCTGAAGAGAAATAATCTCGGCATTCTTTCGGCAAATCTTCTTCTGTTATTACGCCGGCACGAATGGAGTCTTCAATATCATGATTTATGTATGCAATTTTATCTGCGTATTGAACAATTTGTGCTTCAGGAGTTTTAGGTGTCAATCCCCAAGAATGAGTCAGTATGCCGTCTATTGTCTCTTGGCACAAATTCATTTTTTCAAGCACTTTTACAACACGTACGCTTTGTTCATTATGATTGAACGTACCGTTAATAACTTCTCTTAATGTGTTTTCCCCACAATGCCCGAAAGGAGTATGCCCTAAATCATGACCTAAAGATATCGCTTCTACTAAATCTTCGTTAAGTTTCAAAGCTCTTGCCATAGTTCTTGCAATTTGTGAAACCTCTAACGTATGTGTCAAACGCGTTCTAAAGTGATCGTTATAAGGTGATAGAAATACCTGTGTTTTATGTTTTAATCTTCTGAAAGATTTTGAGTGAAGAATCTTATCCCTATCACGTTGGAATTCTGTTCTTATAGGATAATTGTCAATTCGTGGATATTCTCGTCCAAGCGTTTCTTTGCATTTTGTCGCGTATGGTGACAAAATTGAAAATTCTCTTTCTTCAAGCTCATCTTTAATAGTTTTTAAATCGGTTTCCATAGCTCTATTATACACAATAAACGACTTTACGCAAAATTTATTGTTTAAATGATTGTCAAAAAGTACAATGTATTGTATTATTGAATAGTTAGGGAGAGATTTATGGAACTGGTAAATTTTGATTTGTTGTTGCGAATAATTGCAGCAATTACTTTAGGTTTTTTTATAGGTTTAGAAAGAGAATTAACAAATAAATATGCAGGTTTAAGGACTCATATTTTGGTCTCATTGGGTGCGTGTATATTTACAATTATATCTATATATGGTTTTCCGACTTTTGCGCCGGGTGATAATGTTATAATTGATCAAGCAACAGGTGTTAGAGATACTGCAAGGATTGCAGCTCAAATTGTAACCGGTATTGGTTTTATTGGTGCCGGTACTGTTCTTAGAAATGGGCCTATGATAATAGGCTTAACAACTGCTGCGACATTATGGATTAGTGCAGCTATTGGTATGACTTGTGGTGTTGGAATGTATGATATTGCAATAATTGCTACCATTCTTAGCGTCGCTGTTCTTACAGTTATCAGAGTCTTTGAAAGGAAATTTATTCCTTCAAGCAATAAGAGAAACAGACGCTTTAAACTAATTGTTTACTGTGATGAAAAAGATACATTGAAAATTCAAGAATATTTATCTGATACTGTTGATAATACGGAAAATTTTGCGTCAAAAAGATTATTAGAGAATCCGGAAAAAACTAAGATTTCTACTGTTTTTGAATTAAGCAACAGAAAAGTTATGAATGATATTTATAAAAAATTAACTGAGCTGACAACTGCTGAGTCTGTTAATATGCAGGAATTGAATGATTAAAGAAAAACAAAAAAAAACTAAATATAATAGCGTTAAGACTACTTCTCAAATTGTTTTGGAGTATGTAAAAACAGTTCTTTTGTCTTTCGGGGTTGGGATTGTTATAACATCTTTTTTGGCAATTCATGCAAGAAGTGAAATGATTAAAAATCTTTATGCAGAAAATGGTGACAGAGATTCTATAAATAAAGCTATTGCCGAACAAATAATAAAAAATACAGATTTAATGGCCGATTTGCCGAATAAACGGTATGATCTTTGTATTAAAGTCGGCGATTTATATATGACAGTAAATGACTATCAAAATGCTGAAGTTGCTTATAATGCTGCAAATTTAAAAGATAAGCCCGAAATGTATACTGCAGACTACAAGTTAATTTGTGCATTAGTTTCGCAAGAAAAGTTTGATAAAGCTGAATTAATATTAAATGATGTCAAAGATAAGAATGAGAAGAAACTGTTAAAATTCAAGTCGCGTTCATACATGGTAATAGGTGACAAATATTATTCACTTGGAAAGTTTATATCAGCTGCTAAAAATTATGAAAAATCTGCGTTCTATTATAATAAATTTGCTAAAAAAGATAAAAAAATAGTCGAATCAATTGAAAATAGAATTGCAAATTCTTATATTCACTCAGCTGATATAATGGTGAATTCAGGTCGAAATTCCGATGCCGTAAGATTTTTGAAGAAAGCAGAGAAACTGGCTCCAAACAACTTAACTACAAAATACAGATTAGGAATTATATTATCTGATTATGAACCGGAAGAATCATTAAATTATATTGA
>JAKSUP010000045.1 GCA_024408905.1 bacterium | reverse complement strand
GTTAAAAATACCGAAAACTTTGGTTTCTTAAAGGCTGATTATCGTGAGAAAATGAAAAACATTGACTCCACAAAACCTGTTAACAACTCTAAAGCAAAGAAAAATCAAGATGGTTTAATAATGCTTTCTTCAGGTATTGAGCACAATGATTTATTACAAGATTTTGAATTTAAGCCACTGAAACTCTCTAAACAAGAAGCAATAGATAAAGCAATGAAAGAAAGACCTGACTTAAAAGCAGCAAGAATGGTTCAAAATGTTCAGGAAGAATCTTTAAAAGCTATAAAACGTTCCTATGCTCCTCAACTTGATGCAAATCTTTCTTGGGGATATACAAAACGTGAAGGTGGTGATTCTACACCACTGCAACTCGGAGTAGGAATGGGCATAGGTTCTGTTAACCCTTATGGCATCCACTATCAAATAAAAGAAGGTGAAGCATATTTGGATATTGCAAAACATAATGTTAATATTGCAATATGCGACATTTTCTATGGTGTCCAAGATTATTATGTGAATATGCGTCAGCTTGAAAGAAAAATTCCTTTAATGAATACAAAAGTTAAAGCAACACTTGAAAATTTCGAATTGGCTGACGGCAGATATAGTGTTGGTTTAAATAACTATGTTGAGTTGCAGGACGCACTTACAAACTATAACAAATCACAGTTGAGTTTTGTCGAAGCTGTATTTGAATATAATGTAGCAAGAGAAACCTTATTAAAATCAATGGGGGTTAAATAATGAAAAAAAGATACATAATTATTGCAGTTGCTGCAATTCTGGCTTTAATTTTAGGATTAATAATTTTCAAAAAATCAGGTGAAAAATACATAACCAAACCTGCAACTTTAGAAACTATTACCCAGTATGTTGAAGCATCAGGTACAATTAAACCTATAAATACAATTGCAGTAGGTACACAAGTATCAGGAACTGTTTCAAGAATATATGTTGATTATAACTCTGTCGTTAAAAAAGGTGATATGCTGGCAGAACTCGATCCAAGCTTGTTCCAAGCTAATGTTGATCAGTCAACTGCAAAATTAAATACAGCAAAAGCTGCATATTCAAAAGCAAATTCAACATTAAATTACAAACGTAATAATTACCAAAGATACAAACACTTATACGAAAAAAATTATGTATCAAAAGACGAAGTAGAACTTGCTCAAGCAAATTATTTGCAAGCTCAAGCCGAAGTAGCTGCAGCAAGAGCTGAAGTTAGTGCTGCTCAAGCATCATTAAGTAACAACATGACAAATTTAGGTTATTCAAAAATTACTTCCCCTGTTGACGGTACTGTTATTTCAAGAGCAGTTGATGTTGGTCAAACCGTAGCTGCAAGTTTCAATACTCCAACACTTTTTGAAGTAGCTAAAGATTTAACAAAAATGCAAATTGAAACAAGTGTTTCAGAAGCTGATATAGGTAGAATTAAAGTCGGACAAAAAGCAAACTATGTGCTTGACGGATATCAAGACAGGACATTTGAAGGCGAAGTTACCCAAGTCCGTTTGGCTTCAACGACAACAAATAACGTTGTTACATACACAGTAATTATTTCCGTTGATAATTCAGAAGGACTTGTAATTCCGGGCATGAGTGCAAATGTTTCAATAATTACAGACAAGGTTGAAAATGCACTTTGTGTTCCAAATATGGCCTTGAAATTTACACCTGCAAATGAAACTCAAAAATATGAGAAACAAGGCGTTTGGGTAAAAACAAATTCAGGCTTGAAACGATACAATGTAACTCTTGGAGTTTCAGATGAAAATGTTACTCAAATAATAACAGATGAAGTAAAACCTGGTGACAAGATTGTTGTAAGTTCTTTGCTTGGTAAATCAAAGAAAAAACAAGGAATGTCAATGGGACGTCGCCCATTTTAGGGGTAAAGGATTTTGAATAATGAAAGTACAAAAAAATATGTCATTCCGAAAATTTAGAAAATCAGTATGAACATCTGTGAATACTTGATTTTCAAATTGTTCGGAATCTTGCCAGTTTGGCGTGTCTATTACATTTCGGTAAGATCCTGAAATACGCCTTAAATTTGTGTCTTGACTATAAAACTATCGTTTGTATCACACGGCTATTTAGGATGACAGATATATTTATCTGATTTTATTTGAGACAGCAGCGTATGGGTAAGGGGTGGATAAGGTTAATTCATATTAAAATTATTTGAGAATTTCTTTAACATCATCATTAAATCTATCGATATCCATTGTTTTAGAAAATATCATTATTGATACTGGTAAAATGAATAGGAATTTTAATATTCTTAGAAACAAATGCCATACAATTTTTAGAACTTTTATAGATATGTTTTTCATAAGTTTTATTATCCTTTTAATTAATATAAATATCATTTACACAACTATAGTTGCTAATTACATATCTTAAATTGCTGGATAGGTTATTGTCAATATGCAATTATGTTTCTATGAAGGAAGAAGATATTTTAATTAAATTCGGTCATAATTTATGCGCTGAGAGAAATAGAGCAGGTTTGTCACAAGAAGGGCTTGGTGAGAAAATTAATCTCAGCAGTAATCAACTTGGCAAAATCGAAAGAGGAGTTGCTAATCCTAAATTAACAACAATTATTGCAATTTTAAAAGCACTTAATATAGATTTTAATGATTTATATAAATAAATTGTGCTAGAATTGGCATATTGGAGCTTTAAAATATGCCATTAATAGAAGTAAAAAATGCAATAAAGACTTATCAAATGGGGGAAGAAACTTTTCACGCATTAAATGATGTATCCTTCTCGATTGATGAAGGCGAATTTGTTGCAATTATGGGTGCGTCAGGATCAGGGAAATCAACCTGTATGAACATGCTTGGTACTTTGGATAAGCCTTCAAGTGGGGAATACTACCTTGACGGAGTTGATGTTTTTTCTCTTACGCCAAACGATTTATCAGACATAAGAAACAATAAAATCGGTTTTGTATTCCAAGGATTTAACCTTATTTCAAGGACTTCAGCACTTGATAATGTATGTTTACCGATGATTTATAAAGGAATTCCTGAAAACGAAAGATATGAACGAGCAAGAAAAGCTCTAAAAATTGTGGGATTGGAAAATAAAGAGAATAACATGCCTTCTCAAATGTCAGGTGGTCAACAGCAAAGAGTTGCTATAGCCCGTGCCATCGTTAATGACGCACCTTTGATTTTGGCAGACGAACCGACAGGTAACTTGGATACAAAAACAAGTATTGACGTTATGGAATTTTTTGTAAACTTAAATAAAGAGTTTGGAAAAACAATAGTTCTTGTAACTCACGAACCTGATATTGCAGAATATACTAAACGTATAATTAAATTCAAAGACGGTAAAATTGTATCTGATATGTTAAAAGATGAATGGTTAAAGCAAAGGAACAGAGAAACATGATAGATTTTAAATCAACACTAAAAATAGCTTTAAATTCATTGAGAGTAAACAAAATGCGTTCTGCTCTTACATCTTTGGGTATAATAATCGGTGTAGCAGCCGTTATTATAATGCTTGCAATAGGAACAGGCGCAAACAAACAAGTTCAGGCAAACATGGAATCTATGGGTTCAAATTTGCTTACTATACGTTCAGCTACGGCGAAAACCGGAGGTGTATCTATGGGAATGGGGTCAAAGCCGACTCTTTCCGTAAAAGATGCCGAAGCAATTAAAAAAACAGCAAGAGGGGTTGAAGCCGTTGCACCTTTAATGAGTTCTTCAAAACAAGTTATGTATGGTAATCAAAACTGGTCGACAACAATTTATGGTGTAACAACACCTTATTTATACGTAAAAAATTACGAAATAGAATTAGGACATCCTTTTACAAGAGAGGATAATAATAACGCTGCAAAAGTTGCTCTGATTGGTTCAACAATTGAACGTGAACTTTTTGGAGATGTAAATCCTATCGGTAAAACCATACGTATAGGGAGCGTTCCGTTCAAAGTTGTAGGTACGCTTAAAACAAAAGGTGCTTCAGGTCCTTTTGATAACGATGATATAATTTTAATACCACTTACAACTGCTCAAAGAAAAATATTCGGAACAGATTTTCCTGGGGCAGTCAGCCAAATTATTGCGAAGGCAAGTTCAGTAGAAGAATCTGCTATAGCAGAAAGAGATATCGCAGAAATTCTACGAACACGACACAATTTGGGCAAAATGCAGGAAAATGATTTTGAAATCAGAAACAGTGCAGAGTTTCAGGAAAAGATGAAATCAACCGTTCAGACATTTGGGATTTTACTCGCATCTATTGCATCTGTATCCCTAATAGTCGGTGGTATCGGAATTATGAATATTATGCTTGTATCTGTAACAGAACGAACAAAGGAAATTGGTATCCGTATGGCGATTGGTGCAAGAGCGATTGATATCCAAATACAATTTCTTATTGAAGCACTTGTTTTATCGCTTATTGGTGGATTGATAGGAGTAGTCGCCGGAATTCTAATCGCACTTCTGGTAGGAGCATTGTTTAGTACAAATATTGTTATAACATTTGTTCCTATACTTCTATCTTTCGGATTTTCAGGGTTGGTTGGTATAGGTTTTGGATACTACCCTGCATACAAAGCCTCTTTATTAAACCCGATTGATGCTCTTAGGTATGAATAATTAATTATTCTTGTTGCGAGCGTACTTTTGGACAGTGTACTTAATTTTAGATAATGTGACATCAAGGTTTGTCAACCCAAAATCCAGTTCATCTGTTAATGTTTTTTTCAACATAGCCAAACAATCTTTTACCATTGCTTTTTGAGCCTCATCGATACCTTTTTTATACGCGACTTTTTTAGGCTTACTAACAGGTTTATCTTTTGCGACTCTTACTGTTTTAGGTTTTACCTGATCAGCACTATGATATGCCTCAATCTTATTTTTAAAACACGACATTTGTTCTTCAATAAACCCCAAGTATTTTTCTATATCAACTTCTTCAAGCTCGTCTGATGTCATATACGTTAAAATACGTGGAAGTGTAGTATAACTTGGATTATAATTTTTTACAACATATTTATCTTCATGAATAAGATATGATTTTGTCGTACTGGTTTTTGTATCTGTTATAAATATTTTTAAAAGATTAGCATGCTGATTTGATCTTACAGGCAAATAATAAATCTCTTTATTTTGTTCAAAGTCTTGGAAAATAATACCTTGACCGTTTGGTGGTTGTTTATAATTTTTATATTCGCCTTTTGCCATAGCAAGAATTTCCGGTGGCAACTTTTTCATATTACTTTTTAATTCTTTATATTCAGAATGTATATTTGTTAATTTATCAGTAGTCTTTTGAGAAAATTCACTTGGTACACGTTCCCTATTTAACTTCACAATATAAGAATTTGCATGAGATTTATATCTGTTTAATTCATTTTCAAACAAAGTAAGATATTTTCTAAATTCCGGTAAATAGCGTTCTTCATTTATTTCATTTGAATCTACAAAAGTGAAAAAATCCGGAAGGTATAAATGTTCACCTTCTTTTGCATTTTTAATAAATTTATTATTTTGAATAGTAAAAACTCTTTTTAGAACTCCGTCTTTGTCATAAACCTGCATTCTATAAACGCCATCTGCCTTAGAACTTTCAACAGGTGCAAAACCTATAGTCAATTGTTCTTTCCCCAAATTCTGAAATACAGGATATTGTTGACCTGATACTAAATAAAAGTTTGGGAAATTACGTTTTAATTCTAAAACACGCTTTTTAGGTATTTCTTTATACAATTCAGATATTTCAGAAAATGTCTTTTGGATAGCCATAAATTTTTGATTTGTATCGTATGGAATAACCCCGTCAGGAGTTTTAAGATATTTGTTCATATTTATTGTCAAACATTTTCTTACTTCCAGCATTGGTTGATCCAGATCTGCAAAGATTTTAATCAATTTAGAATTTATTTGCTGTGCATCAACTTCTTCTTGAGTTAAATATGCACGTTCTGCAGGGAAATATCTCTGATTATTAGGTGAACCATCTTTCAACGGCTTATATTCATTTTCTACTACAAACGAATCTCTGAGTTCATGTCTTGTCCACTCCCCACTTCCTTTACGAGTAACAATTTTTACCAGCCCTCTGTTAGTATGATAATCAGATGCTCTATTTATAATAATCGGATATTTTTCATCACCACAATTCAAGAACATCATGCTGTCTTTAATCTCAAAATTCGGAAGTTTTGCTAAAATTTCTTTTCTTCCCTGTGGTGTGATTTGGGAAAACTTTTCTTCAATTTCTTTATACGCTCTCAGCATATTACGCATAAAATGAGAAGTAGTTGCATCTAATGCTCCACTATTTTTATTTACGACATTCGTAATACCTGTAAAGTTGGAATGCATTATTCTATTATTACTATATAAATTGACCGGTAATATGTACATTTTGCCTCACCTTTTTTGTACAAAACCACGTAAAAAAATTTTTTGCTACAAAAAAATGGAAATGTCTTAAAAATCATAGACACACTCTTTTTATATGTTAATTGTGTTGCAGAATTAAAAAAAAGAAGATGTCAATTTTTTGGACATCCTCTTTTTTCGTTATTTTCTTTTTAATTCTTTTTTCAAAAGTATTACACATATTGATAATGATATAATCGCCGATAATATCCAGAAACTAATTGCACCATTCCAAGAAAATTTATCAATTATATAGCCGGTACCGGCACCTGATAAAATAGCTCCGATATAACCGAACATTCCACAAAAACCTGTTACTGCAGATGCAACTTTTTTAGAACTTGATTCAACAGCAGAAAGACCACCGATTAATACCTGAGGACCACATGTAAATACCCCGATTGCGCCAATATATACATAGTCCAAAATGCTTATTGTATTTATTTTAAATAAGTAAATACAAACTGCTAACAAAGTTAAACAAATAATATTTACAGGAGCTCTTTTGCCCCTAAAAAATTTGTCTGAAACATAACCGGCACCAATTGTTCCTAATACCCCGACCAAAGGCAAAAAACTCAATTTTTTTGTAGCTTCACCAATCAAATAATGCTTTTCTTCCATTTGGTACATAACAAGCCAATCAAAAGTACCATATCTTACTACATATACAAATATATATGACAACGCCAAAAGCCAAACTGTAGGATTTTTAATTATATATTTTTTAAAAATATCAACATACGTAAATTTATCTTCTTCAGAAGTTTGTTCAACAGGAGGTACATAATCAGGATCTTTATATTGTTCAATATCCGGAAGTCCTATAGATTCGGGCTTATCTTGCAAATTCTTATAGAAGAAGAAACAAAAAACCATGGCTAAAATTGCAGGCACATAAAATACTGATTGCCATTCGTAATGTGTAATTAAAAATGCTGATAATATCGTACTTAAATATGTTCCAACTTCGTGAGAAGATGACCACAAAGACCACTTAAATCCTCTTTCTTTATTGCAAAACCAATAAGACAGATTTTTTGCAATAGGTGGAAAACCCATGGATTGAAACCAACCGTTTATTCCCCAGAAAAATGCTAAAAGCCACAAAAGAATTGAAACAGGAGGCAAACCAAAGAATGAAATTTTCCCTGCCGGAACTAAATATGCACATCCAATAAATAAAATATTTGCCAAAGCTGATATAAATAATGCTGATGGTAAAATTCTTTTTGCATTAGTATTGTCAGCAATAACGCCATTAATAAATTTTCCGAATGCATATGTTAAATATAAAGAACTTCCGAGTAAACCAAGTTCCGTTTTGGAATAATGCAAAGCATCTTGCATGGCAGGAAGTGCAACTGCAATATTTTTTCTACAAGTATAAAATATTATGTAACCGAAAAACATTGAGAAAAATATTCTCATACGCCATTTGGCATATGTTTTATCTATTTGTTCTTTATCAGTAATTGGTTCTGCAGGGGCAGGTTCTCTATAAAAATTTTTAATTTGATTTAATATACCCATCTCATCTTCTTCCATAGCTACGTGTCTGTTACAATATTATCTATCAAACATGCAAAATTTTAAATAAAATTTTAATAAATTTTAATAAATTTTAAGCATTAGCAATCTGTTTTGGTTCATTAGTTTTTGTATTATCAGCATATGTTTCAC